>NZ_JBSFNO010000037.1:0-81638 GCF_053981095.1 Nocardia sp. NPDC003693 | reverse complement strand
GGCCCGCCCGGTTCTGGACTGACGGAGCGGGGGAGCGAAGCGGAGGAGCGGAGGAGGGAAGAACCGGGTTACGAGGGCCGCGAACAGCCGGAGCGAAGCGGAGGCAAAAAGATACAGAGCGGAGGCAAAAATCTATAGACCGTTTAGGCTGGGCGTCGTGCGAGGAATCGGGTCTCGCGGCGATACCCGAACGCGGGTGCGGGCGGCTTCGGCGCTGGCAACGGCAATGGTCATGGCGCGGACCACCGGGGCGTTCTACGTCATGGGTGGCGTACTGGGTCTGGTGATCACCGCCGTCGCACCGGGCGATGAGGGTAATCGACCGCTGGTGGGCGCTGCGGCGCTGGTGGCGTTGCTGCTCGGCGTGAGCCTGCTGATCTGGGGCCCGCGTATGCCCCATTCGGTGCACCACGTCTATGTCGCGATCGCGACGGTGCTGGTGACCGTTGCGGTGCACTGGTTTCCGAATACGGTGGGCGCGATCAGTCTGGCCGCGTTCTATGTGTTCGTGGCGTGCGACGCGGCCATATTCTTCGCGTACAAATGGCTCGGCGCGCATGTGCTGTTCGCGGTGGTGTGCTGTCTGTGGGTGGTGCCGTCGCGCGGTCTGCCGTGGTGGTCGGGTCTTATTCCGGCGGGTATCACGGTCGGAATCGGCATCGTGGTCGGCATTCTCACGCGAATGGCGTCCGACGCCGATATCGATGTGCTGACGGGTCTGCTCAATCGCCGCGGTTTCGATCGCGCATTGGCCAATGCCATCTCGCACGCCCAGCGCACCGATCAGCATCTGTCGCTGGTCCTGGTCGACCTGGACCGCTTCCAGAAGATCAACGATCATCTCGGTCATCGCGCCGGCGACGCGGTCCTGCAGCGGGTGGCCGATACCTGGGCCAAACTGCTCGCTCCCGAGCAGCGCCTGGCCCGCTACGGCGGTGACGCTTTCGCGCTGCTGCTGCCGAATTCGACCGAGCAGGCCGCGATTCTGCTGACCGAGCAGTTGCGCGCGGCGGTGACCACGGGGTGTTCCGCGGGTGTCACCTCCTGGCAGCCGGGTGAGTCCGGTTCGCTGCTGGTGAGTCGCGCGGATGTGGGTCTGTACCGCGCCAAGCAGGCGGGCCGCAATCGCACGGTGCTGGAGTCCTCGCGGCAGATGCCGCTGGCGGTGGAGCTGCGCGAGGCGATCGATCGCGGCACCCTGGACGTGCAGTATCAGCCGATCGTCTCGCTCTCGGACGGCGATACCCGCGCGGTCGGGGTGGAGGCGCAGTTGCGCTGGTCCTCGCACGCGCAGCCGGAGGTGACCACCGAGGGCCTGATCCGGGTCGCCGAGGAGTACGACCTCATCTCCGATCTGGACGAGCTGGTGCTGCGCCGCGCGTGCGCCGACGCGGCTCGACTACAGGAGACCTTCGCGCAGCTCGATCTGACTCTGAACGTGAATGTGTCCGGCCTGGAACTGGCCGAATCCGATTACGCCGACCGGGTTTCGGGGATTCTGGCCGATACCGGCTGGCCGGCGGATCAGCTGGTGCTCGAGGTGACCGAGAGCGATGTCGCCGCCGAATCCGAGACGGCCGTGGCGAATCTGCACAAGCTGCGCGAGCGCGGTGTGCGCATCGCCATCGACGATTTCGGTTCCGGCTATTCGTCGCTGAGCCGGTTGGCGAATCTGCCGAGCGACATTCTGAAGGTCGATCAGTCGTTCGTCGCCGCGATCCGCTCCGATTCCCCGGCTCCGCCGCTGCTGGGCGTGATCGCCGCGTTGAGCAAGTCGCTGGATCTGCAGGTGATCGCCGAAGGCGTGGAAACCGAGTATCAGGCGGCGGTGCTGACCGAACTCGGTTTCGCGCTGGCGCAGGGCTATCACTACGGCGATTCGCATCCGGTGTCCGAGCTGATCAGCGATCTGAACGAACGCCCCGGCCTGGTCGGCGCGGCCCGCACCGAGCGCGAGGTCGACACCAACGGCTGGATTCCGATCGATAATCCCCTTGACGGTGGTCTCGGCCCCGAGTGAAGCTGGGGGTATGCGCATCCTCGTGTACGCCTGTTGATTCTCCAGCCTTCTTCGCGGTAGCCGCGGCGCCGATTCGGTTCGTGGCCTCACCGCGCGTTCGGTGCTGTTCGCGCTCACCAAGGATCTGATCCCGCTCTACGCGGTCTACGCCCTGATCTTCGCCGATCACGGCCTGAGCGTCGCCCAGATCTCCACCCTGCTGGCCATCTGGTCCGCCACCTCCTTCCTGCTGGAGGTTCCCTCCGGCGCCTGGGCCGACACGGTCTCGCGCCGCGCCCTGCTGATCCTGTCGGCGGTCCTGCTCGCCGCGGGCTTCGCCGTGTGGACCCTGTTCCCCTCCTACCTCGGCTTTGCCCTGGGCTTCGTCCTGTGGGGCACCTCCGGCGCCCTGAGCTCCGGCACCTTCGAGGCCCTGCTCTACGACGATCTCGCCGCCCGCTCCGCGACTCCCGCCTACGCCCGGATCATGGGCTACACCCGGGCCGCGGCCGAGTCCGCCGCCCTCCTGGGCATTCTCGCCGCCGCACCCCTCTACACCTGGGGCGGCTACCCCCTTATCGGCTGGTCCAGCGTCGCCGTCGCCGCCCTCCACGTCCTCGCCGCCACGGCCATGCCGAGCGCCCCGAAGGTCGTGTCGGTCGGCGAGGTGGACGAGCTGGAGGACGACGAGGACGACGAGAGCCCGGTCGCCACAACCGAATCACCCTCCTTCGCACCGGAATCCGCGAGCATGTCCCGCTACCTCCACATGCTCCGCACCGGAGTCCGAGAGGCGTTGCGCGTACGCGTGATTCGCCGCGGCGTCCTGCTGTCCGCCCTGCTGAGCGGCATCACCGCCTACGACGAGTACTTCGCCCTGATGGCCGACGAGGCCGGCGTCTCCCCGGCAGTGGCGTCCCTGCTGGTCGGCGTCACGGTGGCGGGCGCCCTGGCCGGCGCGTTCCTGTCCGGCCGCACCGAGTCGATGCGCCCGAGAACCATGGCCTACACGCTCACGGCGGGCGGCGTCTTCTTCATCGCCGGCGCACTCCTGTCCGGCCTGGCGGCGACCCATCCCCACCACCTGCACCTGCTCACCGCGACCGGCTTCACCCTGATCGGCGTCGCCTACGGCCTGAACTACAACGCCGATGTGATCGCCGAGGCCCGCCTCCAGGACGCGATCGAGGGCCCCGCCCGGGCGACGGTCACCTCGGTCTCGGGCGTGGCCACCGAGGTCTTCGCCCTCCTGGTCTTCGTCTTCGTCGGCCTCGCCGCCACCCTGTTCGCCATCTCGACCGTCGTGGCCCTGCTGGGCATCCCCCTCCTGGCGGTGGCCCTCCTCGTCCCCCGCTGGCTCCCGAAACGTCAGCTCTCGCCGGCTTCCAGCGGCCCGTCGTGAACGTTCCGCTGCCGGAGCTCGGTGGCGAGCCGACCGGCGGTCACGAAGTCGATGTCATCGTGCAGCACCACCAGGTTGTGGTAGACCGCAGTGGCGCAGACGTGCAGTTCGTCGGACGTCTCCAGGTCCCAGTTCTGGGCGAAGCAGCAGTCGTACGCGGCGGCATGGGAGAGACGCTCGGCGTACTCGTGAAGCGCGGCGGTACCGGCGGCCGTCTCGGTGCGGTGCCCCGAACTTTGTCGCCGTCTCGATGAGGGTCCCGATGGGAGTCAGCGACATAGTGCCCTCCGGACACGAAAGGACCGGACCAGCCGCCAACAACGCACATGAGGCCGATGGCGAAGAATCGATTCGTGACGATGCGACGGATCGGTCTGGTTTTCGGGGTGTGCATCGGCGCGGTGGCGGCGGGCCAGGCGCGGATCAACGGCGCCCTGGGGGAGCGCCTGCACGATGGGATCGCGGCCGCCGTGGTCAGTTTCGCGACCGGTCTGGTGCTGGTGCTCGCGGTGTTCGCGGTGAGCCGGAGTTCGCGCGCGGGGCTCACCCGGGTGCGGGTGGCGTTGCGCGGCGGGGCTTTGCGCCGGTGGCAGTTGCTCGGGGGATTGTGCGGCGCGTTCTTCGTCGCGTGTCAGGGGCTCACGGTGGCGGCGCTGGGGGTGACGGCGTTCACGGTGGCCGTGGTGGCGGGGCAGTTGGTGAGCAGTCTCGTGGTGGACCGGGTGGGAATCGGGCCGAAGGGACGCACGCCGGTGACATGGATACGCGGCGCGGGCGCGGCGCTGGCCTTGGCGGCGGTGGGGCTGTCGGTACTCGGGCGCGAGGGTGGTGACGGGTCGGGACCTGCTGTCCCGGAGGGGTTCCGGGGCGGCGCGCACGTGCTGTTGATCGTGCTGCCACTGCTCGCCGGCGTGGGGGTGGCGTGGCAGCAGGCGGTGAACGGCCGGGTCGCCGCCGTGGGCGGGCCGCAGTCGGCGACGCTGGCGAACTTCGTGACCGGCACCGCCGGGCTGGTGCTGGTGGCCGCGACCGTGGTGGCCCGAACCGGTTGGCCGGAGCGGTTTCCCACCGAACCGTGGCTGTACCTGGGCGGGGTGATCGGTGTGGTGGGCATCGCGCTGGCGGCGGTCGTGGTGCGCTGGATCGGCGTCCTGCTGCTCGGCCTCACCGCCGTGGCGGGCCAGCTGTCCATGTCGCTGCTGCTGGACGTCGTCGTGCCCACGGGTGCCGGTGTCGCACCGGCGGCGGTCATCGCCTGCGTCCTGACGTTCGCCGCCGTGGCGGTGGCCGCCCGCGGTTCGGCCTGACTCCGCGCCGCGCCCTCGCAGACCCTCCGGTTTGTGCGAACGCCCCCGTATCGCATCGAAAACGGTTCTCCCCATAGCCATTTCACCGCACCACCCCCTGTGTCATGGTGCGACCATGCTGATCGAATACGGGATATGGGTGTTGCGGCTGGCGCTCGCCGTGGTCTTCGGCCTGGCAGCGGTGGGGAAACTGGCCGATCCGGCGGCCACGCGGAAGGCGGTGGGGGAGTTCGGCATCCCGCTCCGGCAGGTCCTGGCGGTCGCCCGGGCGCTCCCCGGCGCGGAGGCGGTGGCGGCGCTCGGCCTGCTGTTCCCGTGGACGGCCCTCGGTGCGGCGCTGCTCGCGCTGACCCTGCTGCTCGTCTTCACCGGAGGGATGATTCGCCTGATCGGACGGGGTGAGCATCCCGCGTGCTCCTGTTTCGGCGCGGCGGGCACCGCCCCGATCGGCCGGGCCACCCTCGTCCGCAACGGCGTTCTGATCACCCTGACCCTGCTCACCCTGGCGGGCGCTCTCGCCCGCCCGGCGCTCCCCGCGGGCCTACCGCTGGATCACATCCTCGGTTCGACGATCGCCGCGCTACTGCTGGCCGCGGTGTTCCGGCTCCACGCCGAGCACGGTGTCCTGCGCCGCCGTCTCGACGAGCAGGTCCTGTCCACCCTGGGCGCGGAGGGTCTGCCCAAGGGCGCGGTTGCCCCGGAATTCGAACTCCTCGACACCACCGGCGGCCGCACCGATCTGGCGACCCTGCTCGCCCCCGGCCGGCACCTGCTGCTCGTGTTCGTGCACCCCGGCTGCGAGATGTGCGCCGCGCTCGCCCGCGAACTCCCGCGCTGGCACGCGCGCACCGCCGCCGTCCTGACCATCGCGATGGTCGGCAACGGCGATCTCGCCGAGCACGAGAAGTGGGGCCGGGAACAGGAATTGGGCGATATCGCGATTCTGGTGCAGCAGGGCAACGAGGCCGCGCTGCGCTATCGCGTGCGCGGTACGCCGTCCGGCGTGCTGATCGGAGCGGACGGTCGGATTGCCGCACCGGTCGCCCGGGGCGCGATGGCCGTCCGCGATCTCATTTCACAGGCCGAAAGAGCTGAGGCACAGCCGATATCGCGTAGTAACGGACATCGGGTACCGAATGACCGCTAACTGATCTCCATCCCGCCGTTTCCCCGGAAGCAAACGGTCCGGTCCTCAAAATCTCTTGTGGCACAACGAATCCGGAGAAAACCTACCGCCCTGGGACTTACCATCGAGAGGCAGGTTCTTTTTCACCCGAACGGTTAGTGAGGGAAGATCATGGCGGACTTCGCATTCACCGATTACTCCGGCAAGGAATTCGTTATCCGGCTCGAGAACGAGCAACGCATTCAGGAGGCGCGCCGCATCCTCTCCGGCGAGGAGACGATGTCGATCCACGTGATGGGCCGGATTCGAAAGTCCCGCGCGGACTACAATCCGGGCTGGAGTTTCCATTTGGATCCGGACACCGTCACCTTCTTCACGATGGCCATCGAGGTGTGCGATTCCAGCATCACCTATCTGGAGGATCACCTCGACGAGGCGTGCGGCGCGTTCCTGCCCGGCTGCTTCTGGTGTCCCTGGTCGTCCAAGCTGACCAGGGAGTTGACGGCCTAGTCCGCCGAGCTCGCGAACTCCGGCCGGTGCGCCGCACCGGCCGGACGTCGTGTCAGCTCGCGGTCGGCGCTTCCAGCTTCTTCGACCGCAATTCGTGCCCCTTGGACGTCTTGCAGCGTCCCGATTCCAGATCCCACTGCCACCCGTGCAGATTGCAGGTCAGCGTAGTGCCCTCGATGACACCGAATTTGGAGAGATCCGCTTTCAGGTGCGGGCAGCGTCGCTGTACTTCCCAGCCGCCGAGTTCGGTGGAGGCCGAATCGTCGTGCGCCTCGGAGAACCAGCCGTCGGCGTACGCGATGCGTTCGTCGGTCAGGCATTTGAAGAAGGTGTAGAGGAATTCGTTGTATCCGCCGATGCGCCAGGTGGTGAAGCGCGTGGACAGGAAAATGGTGTTCACCCAGTCGGGTTCGTTGTCCCGCAGGACGGTGCGCACCAGCGTCGGGTCGATGCGGAATCCGTAGCGCTGCTTGCCTTCGCCCTCGACGACCGGCCGCACGAGCCGCTGCGGGAAGTCCAGCACCACCGTCTCGTCGCCCATGACCAGCGCGACCGGGTACCCGATGCCGTCGCAGATGAGATCGCTCTGCGCCATGATCGGCTCGAACAGCGCCTTCAGCTGCGGCAGCAGCGGCCCGTCGGATTCGCTTGCCCAGGTGGCCTTCTCGGCCGCGAGCACGGGCGCGAACCGCTGCGCCATGTCCTCGATGTAGGCGGCCTTGTCGCCGTACACGGAGTCGGGATCGACCGCGTGGGTGAGGGTGAGTTCCTTGCCGTGCACGTCGGCGACCGAGCCCGGGATCATCAGGATCCCGCCCTCGTTGCCGTGGATGCGCATCTGCTCGAGGAAGACGATCTGGTCGGGGAAGATGTTGCCCTCGTCGCCCCGGTCGTCGTTGAGGTAGCGCAGTTCGTCGTCGAGGAAGACCGGCGGCCCGGCCGAGGGCACGACCCAGGTGGCCCCGACCTGTTCGATGTAGGAGCGCGCCCGGTCCATACCGCGCTGGCGCTTCTGCTTGCCGAAGTTGGACTTGGTCTTGGTCGGGATGTCGTACACCATCGGGTACCAGATGGCCCCGGAGTACTGCAGCAGGTGAATGTCGATGTGCCCGAACGCGTCGTGCAGCACGTCCATGTCGACCGGCCGCGCGTCGTTCATGTTGAAGCACACGGTCTCGCCGTCGGAGACGATGATGCCGGAGTCGCCGATGGGCCCGTCGGCGGGCGCGCGCAGGGCGATGATCATGATGTCGATCTCGTTGCCGTCGCGCCCGGTGACGGTGTGCTTGACCGAGTCCTCGGTCTCGAAGAATTTATGGAACCCGAGCTGCTCGAGTTCGCGCCGCAGGTCCGGCACCGGATAGTCCGGCAGCAGCACGACCGCGTCCTTGTTCACCTTGTCCAGCAGGTGCTGCGCGTCGAAGTGATCGCGGTGCAGATGCGAGACGTAGAGGAAATCGCAGTTGCCGAGCTCGTCCCAGTCCAGCTGGGTGTTGTCCGGGAACGGCACCCATGATGCGAAGTACGCCGGGTTGACCCAGGGGTCGCACAGGATGGTTCCGGCTGCGGTACGGATGTGGAATCCGGCGTGTCCGACGCTGGTGATCTGCACGAGCTCTCTGCCTCCCTGACCGTTACCAGCCACCCAGAGTACTGGCTACCCGGAGACGTCGCCGATGCAGTAACCCTGGTTGCCGGACTTCAGGGTGAATGTCTGTTTTTTCGCCACACCGATGGTGCTGGTGACGCCCGCGGTGACGGTGAGATAGCCGTCACGGGGCCATTCGGTCCGAATCGACTGATCCGCGAACTTCCTGATGCCTGGGAGTTTGCTCGCGGCGGCCGCCATGGGCGCGATGCCGGGCCTGCCGCTGCCGTAGGGGTCCCAGGTCGCGGTGTCGGTGGAACAGACCAGCGGATAAGCATTCTCGGTGTCGTCGGTATGTACGGGATCGCCGGTCATTCGCGCGAGGTAGCGCCGCACCGTGTGCACGGCATCGGCGTCGGCGAACTCGACCGGGCCGTCCGCGGGGAACACGTACGGGCAGGCGTAGCCGTCGAGGGTGTCGGAGTCGGTGACCACCAGCGTGACCGACGCGGTCGTCCACCGGGTGGTGTCGCCGTACTCCTCGGGATCCCGGGTGAGGGCGTCCAGGATCGGCCCGGGTTCGGCGTACATGGCCGCGACGCGGTCCGGCGCGATCGCCCAGCACCCGGCCGCGAGCTGTTCGGGTCCGGCGGCGCCGCGCAGGTCGGCGGCCCAGCGCGCGACGGCGGCGCCGGCGGCCACGGGCGAGCCGGGTTCGGGAACGGCCGCGGCGGACGCGGCCGTGGTGGTCGCCGTAGCCGATTCGGCCCCGGGCGGGTCGCCCGGAAGTCCCACCGCCGAGTCGCAACCCGTGAGCAACAGGCAGCTCGCGGCGAGCCCGGCCGCCGCGCGCAGCGGTCCGCCGAGCGAGCGAGCGCGGGCGCCGACCGCGGTCCGGGTCCGGTTCTGCACGCGTGCGACCTTTCTCGCGTGTGCTCGCGGCCGGGTTTCCCCGCCGGCGAGCGGTGTCGATATTTTGGCGGGTGCGGCTTTTCCTACTGTCGCGAAGGGTTTTTGCGCACGCCCGCCGAGCGGGTGTTGCCTGGATCACTGGTTGCCGCGCGAGCAGCGACTACGCTAGCGGAACTGTGGAACCCGTCTACTTCCCGATCATCGGGCTGGCCCGCACCGTGTTCGCGCTGCAGGGCCTGAAGTTCTCCGTCAAAGGCGACACCAACATCCCGGCGGAAGGTGGCGCGGTGATCGCCATCAACCACACCGGCTACCTCGATTTCACCTATGCCGGACTGCCCGCGCGCACGCACAAGCGCTACATCCGGTTCATGGCGAAGAAGGAGGTCTTCGACAATCCGGTCAGCGGCCCGATCATGCGCGCGCTCAAGCATATTCCGGTGGACCGGTCCGCGGGGGCGGACTCGTACCGGGAGGCCGTGAATCGGCTGCGCGCGGGCGAACTGGTCGGTGTGTATCCGGAGGCGACCATCAGCCGCAGTTTCGAGCTGAAGGAATTCAAGTCCGGCGCCGCGCGCATGGCCATCGAGGCGAACGTCCCGATCATCCCGGTCGCCATCTGGGGTGCGCAGCGGGTGTGGACCAAGGGGCATCCGAAGCGCCTGGGCCGCACCAACACTCCGATCGCCATCGAGGTCGGCGCGCCCATCGCGCCCTTCGAGCCGGCGCAGGAGCTCACCGAGAAGGTGCATGCCGCACTGGGATCCATGCTGCTGGACCTGCAGCGGGACTACGCGCACGAGCCCGGCGCCTACTGGGTGCCCGCTCGCCTGGGCGGCGGCGCGCCGACGCTCGAGGAGGCCAACGCGCTCGATCGGGCCGAGGCCGAGGCGAAGTCGTCCCGTCGCTCCGAGTGAGGCGAGGTCGGCGAGTACGACGCGAGTGATCAGCCGATCCGCAGCCTGATCACCACCCGGCGGGGTGACGCGGCCGGTGATCCCGGTGCGTCACCCCGCCGCGTTTCCGGGCGGCCGGGCCGGAATGTTCGCGTGCGCACCGTGGTTCTCTCCACGGGTTCCGGTGCGCGCAGCGAGAATTGGTGGGAAGACACGCGGCCCGGGGGATCAGTACTCTGCTGATGGCAGCTGTCGTGGGGAATCGAGGGAGACGTGCAGGGCACACCGTTCGGCCGGTACCGACTGCTCGAACTGCTCGGTGAGGGCGGGATGGGGCAGGTCTACCGGGCGTACGACACCGGGACCGATCGCATGGTGGCGTTGAAGGTGCTGCCGCCCGGTTACGCCCACGACGAGAAGTACCGCGCCCGTTTCCGCCGGGAGGCGCAGGCGGCGGCGCGGCTGAGCGAGCCGCACGTGGTGCCGATCCACGACTACGGCGAGATCGACGGCCGCCTGTTCCTGGACATGCGCTCGGTGGACGGCTCGGATCTGGCGCACCTGCTGGACCGGTCCGGTGCGCTCACGCCCGCGCGGGCGGTCTCGATCATCGGCCAGATCGCCGCGGCCCTGGACGCCGCGCACGGGGTGAACCTGGTGCACCGCGACGTGAAGCCCTCCAACATCCTGGTGACCCCCGAGGATTTCGCCTATCTCATCGACTTCGGAATCGCCCGGGGCAGTGACGAAACCAGCCTGACCACCACCGGCGCGACCGTCGGCACGCTGGCCTACATGGCGCCCGAACGGTTCTCCAAGGGCGTCTACGACGCGAGCTCGGACGTCTACTCGCTGGCCTGCGTCCTCTACGAATGCCTCACCGGCGCCAAGCCTTTCCCGGGTCCGAGCGCCGAACGCCAGATCGCCGGCCACCTGACCGAGCCCCCGCCCAAGCCCTCGGTCACCGCCGCGGGCGTCCCGAGCGGCTTCGACGCGGTCATCGCCTGGGGCATGGCGAAGGATCCGGCCCAGCGCTGTCCCTCGGCCGGTGCCCTGGCGGCCGCCGCCCGCGACGTCCCCACCGCCTCCGCGCCGCCCGCGCCCGTCTTCCCGCCGCCGACACCGCCGAGCGCGCCCCAGCCCACGACCGTGGTCTCCGACATCGCGGCCTATGCCGAGATGCCCGCCACCCAGGTGAATCCGGCCGGTCAGCGGTTCCCGACCACGCCGGAAGGCGGTGCCGCGCAGCAGGGCTCGCCCGGCCACGAGAGCCCCGCCCGGGGTGGTTATCCGGCCGCGGGTGCGGGCCCGGTTCCACCGGCGTACCCGCCCGCGCGGGACCCCGAGCCGGGATACGCCCGCGCCCAGGGTGATTCGCAACCTCCGAGCGCGAAGTCCAAGTCGTGGCTGGATCCGCGCCTGGTCTGGGCCATGGCGTCCGTGCTGGTCGTGGCCCTCGGCGTCACGGTCGTCTACGGCGTCCTGTCCGCGAGCCGCAAGGATTCGGCCGACCACAACGCAGCTCCGGGTAGCTACTCACCCGACGTCACCGCCCCGGTCACGCCCGGTCCCCTCCCCGGGACGTCGGTCCAGCCGCCCACCGCTCAGCCCTCGTCCGCACCGACGACTCCGCCGGCCACGAAGATGACCGATTTCGTCCGCGAGCACTACGCCCTGCTCCCCGCGAACACCCGCGCGGCCTACGACCGCCTGTCCCCCGACTACCAGCGCCGCATAGGCGGCTACGACGCCTACCGCTCGTTCTGGGACACGATCTCGAGCGTCGAGACCGACGCGGTGACAGCCGATCCCGACACCCAGCGCGTCACCTACCGCCTGACCCTGACCGCCGACTCGGGCCAGGTGACGACCGAGTGGCGCGTAATCCAACTGGCACAGGTGGGCACCTCGTACTACATCATCAGCGCCGAACTCCGCTGATCCGCCCGCGAAAACACAGGCCCGCGCACGAGCCTGGAACAGCGTCCCACAGCACCGGCCGCGCGACGCTCGAGGCCCGTCCAGACCACCGGCCCGGTGGTCTGGACGAATTGCGGTGGTTCGTCCGAAATATCGATGCGGTCGGGCCCCGCCTCCGCCGACGGCGCGTTGCCGTGCGAGGCAACTGAACCCGTGCACGGCGTGCCGTGCCCGCACCCGGGCGACGACCTGATGCGTGACCGGCGCCGACGGTGGGGAAGCGACCGCAACGCTGTGCAGCCGGGTGGGATATCAAGGCATGCCCGGTATATCGATGTGGCTGCGGTTCACGCCACCGAGCGGCGTGTCACTCGTGGGGCTCATGCCCACGCCCGCCACGACTCCATGTCCCTGGCGCCGACCGGTCCGGAAGCGCCCCTCGCGGCACAGCCTGCGGTCGCGCCCGAGGTTCCGACGTCGCCGACACGGCCTCGAGGGGGCCGATCCGCTGGTGAGACCTGTTGTACGCAGCCGCTTTCCCGCGAGCCCGCCGGCGCCCGCCCCCGTCCGGAAAGCGCAATAAGAAATCCGCAAGGTTTCGTTAACACCCACCCCGCAGAATCATTCTTGTCCGGTTGAGAGACCGGGACTGCCGGACCAGCCGGGTCACACCGACTGGGACGACAGCTGCTTTCGGCGGGGGAAGCAGCTTGCGTCGACCTTCGGGGGAAGGACGGCGGGGGGTGGGACGGATGGGAACCGCGGTTCCGGACAGGTTCGGGGAGGAGCCGACCCGGAACAGGCTGCCATCCACGGGCGTCGGCGAAGGAGGAGCGCCGGCGGGGGCGGGGATGGTGCCGCGACCCCGGTTCGCTTCGGGGAGGAGACGAATCGGGTCGCGTGCACCGGAAGTACCGGCGGGGGAGACATCTTGGGGGAGGTGTGCCGACGGATGAGTGGTCTGCGGTTCGGGGGAACCGTGGGCCCGGGGGGACTCGAGGATAGGGGCCAGGACTGCGGCCGGGGGGCCGTAGACCTGGGGACGGGGGAACAGTAAGTCGGGGGGGACAGGGGAACTGGGACTGCGAGCCGGGGGTCGTAGACCTGGGGACGGGGGGACTTGGGAGACAGGGGAACTGGGACTGCGGCCCGGGGGGCGCAGACCTGGAGACAGGGGGGACCGCAGACCGGGAGGACTGCGGAAGCAAGGAGGAATGGTGCGCAGTCTCGGATTAGCCCTAGGCCAGTCGGGATCGCGGGCCGGGGGACTGCGGGAAGCGGGTTCGCCGCACCTTGGGGAAGTGTGCGGCGAAGCCGGGGGCGTGGTTCGGAGGACCACGGCGCAGATAGCTGGAGGAGACGCGGTCACTGGAGTTCCGCGGCGGGGAGCGGGGGTGGACGGAGCCGCGGCTCCGGTTCGGTCGGGGAGGACACGAACCGGAGCCGCGGTCTCCGTCGATCGCGTTGTGCGCGAGGTCAGCTCGGGTCGGATCCCCGGATCGCGGCCAGCCAGGTCGCGGTCGCGCCCGCGACCACCGTGGCGGCCGCGAAGGCGCTGACGGTGCCGCCGGCGACGTAGATCCACAGCAGGCCCGCGAAAGGCGCGGCGATCGCGGGCTGGGCGTCGAGCAGGAGCCTGCGCCCCGGACCCGTTGCCCGGGCCGCCAGTTGGGCGGCGTCTGGCGCAGGGCGGGTCGGATTGTCGATCAGCTTCCCGACCGGTTCGTCGTCACGCACCCGCCCCGCAGGGTAGACCCGCTGCCCGTCCACATACAGTGCCCGGCCGGAGATTTCGCCCCGCCCCCGGGTGACGGTCAGCAACGCCGGCGCGAAATACACCGGCAGCCACCACGTCCGCCCGCCCCCGGTGATCTCCAGCCACGACCGGCTGACCAGCCGATGCTGCTGCCGCACCCGCCGCACCACGAGTGCACCGCCGGCCGCCCGGCCCGCACCTGCCGAGTCCAGCTCTGGGGCAGCAGTTTCCGGGCGAACCGGGTCCGAACTAGCGTCGTCGGACGCCGGCGTACCGACCGCCGTCGCCCGCTCGGGCTCGGCGTGGTCTGCTCCGACGCCCGAACGGTCCCGGCTTTGTCGAGTCGAGTCCTGCTCGCCCGAGGCCGAGTTCGCGGCCGCCGTATTCACCCCCGCCACAGCGCTCCTAGGAATTCCGGCGGGCAGATATCCCACTGCCGTCCCGAGCCGAAACACGCTGTACCCCAGCACACACACCGCGACCGCCCCCAGCATCGCGACCTGCTCCGAATCGCCGAACGGCGCCCACGCGAGGCATATCGCGAGGGCGCCGATCGTCACGATCACCGGATAGGCCAGGGGATGGCCCATCCGGGAACTCACTTCAGGAAACCGATCTTGGTGTAGTCGTAGGTCGCCAGGCCCGCCGCGCCGTAGTTGGCGAGATCGGCGCGCACGGCGACGTTTCCGGCGGACTGCACGAGCGGGATCGAATGCCCTTCGGCCCAGACCGCCTTGTCGATCTGGTTGGCGAGCTCGGTGGCGCGCGCCGGATCGAGTTCGGATACGGTCTGCTCGATCAGCGCGTTGAGTTCGGGCGAACCGATCCGGCCGTAGTTGCCCTGCAGATCATCCGGGTTGTAGCCGTAGATCTGGTTCAGGCTGCCCAGCGGGAACGGGTCTCCGACCCAGCTCCAGTACGCCACATCGAAGTCACCCGGCTGGATGAAATCGGTGAAGTAGCCCTTACCCGGCTTGGTGTCGATGGTGAGCTTGACGCCGACCTGTGCGAGGTTCTGCTGCATGATCTGCGCGATCTGCACCCAGGTGTCGGCGGTGTACATGACATCGCGGATCTCGAGCTTGCGGCCGTCCTTCTCGCGTACATCGCCGACCAGCTTCCAGCCCAGATCGTCGAGTTCCTTGGCGGCGGCGGCGGGATCGAAGGCGATCGAGTTGTCCTGGTAGCCGGCCTGGCCCTGCAGGAAGATGTGGTTGTTCAGCGGTTTGGGATCTTCGACCAGCCCGTTCTGAATGGCGGTGGCGATGCCCTGCCGGTCGATCGCCTTGATGACGGCGGCCCGCAGCTTCGGATCGGACATGATCGACCCGGGCGCGCCGTTGAAGGTCATGTGCGACCACTGGTTACCGGGCGCGCGGCGGACAACCACCCCGGCGGTGCCCTGAGCGGTCTTGAGGTCGTCACGCGAGGCGAGCCCGACGGCGTCGATCTCGTTGTTCTGCAGCGCGGGAATCAGCGCCGCGTTGTCCAGCACGCTGAAGGTGATGGTGTCGAGCTTGGGCTTGTCACCCCACCACAGTGGATTGTGGTCCAGCACGACGCGGTTCTGCGCCCGGTCCACCGACGCGACCTTGAACGGCCCCGAGGTCACTGTGATGCCGTCGATGAGGCTCTTGTTGAACGCGTCCGGGGTGGCCGTCACGGATTTGGGGAACAGGAAGGAGTTGCCGGCGAACTGCCCGCGCCAGTCGGCGTAGTGCTTGTTGAACGTGATGACGGCCTGCCGGTCATCGGTCCCGCGCTCGACCTTCTCGACCCGATCGAAGCCGTTGTTGACGGCGATCAGGTATTCCTTGTTCTTCCCGCTCAGCGCATCGGCCTGGGAGCGGATGTCCTCCCACGTGATCGGTGATCCGTCGGACCAGACGGCCTTGGGGTTGATCGTGTAGGTGACCTGCTGCGGTTCGGTCGCGGTCAGTTCGGCGCTCACGAAGTAATCGGTGTTGACCGTCAGGTTGCCCGCCGCGTCGGTCCGGAACGAGCGCGGCATGGTCGGCCGGAGCACCCCGGCGGTCTCGGCGTCGTTGCCGTCGTTGTGCAGCGCGTTCCAGTTCTGCGGCAGCGCCGACAGGGCCAGTCGCAGATTCCCGCCATCGCGCAGGTCGGCGACATCACGCGGGTTGATGTCGTTGGTGGTGCCGATGGTGGCGTTGCCCTGCGGCGCGGTGCCGTCGTCGCCGCCGCATCCTGCGGCCAGCATGGCCGCCGCGACCAGTGGGACAGCGAGTCGCATCCCTATCGAGCGCTTCCTCATCGGTCGCCCCTTTCCTCGGAGTTGGCTGGGTTACTTCAGGAACCCGATCTTCGTGTAGTCGTAGGACGCGAGTCCGGGTGCACCGTAGTTCGCCAGGTTCGCCCGGACCGCGACGTTGCCGGCCGACTGGGTCAGCGGCAGCGAATGACCGAGTTCGAAGACCTTGCGGTCGATTCGATTGGCCAGCTCGATGGCCTTCACCGGATCGAGTTCGGACAGCGCCTGATCGATCAGGTCGTTGATCTCGGGGCTGCCGACCCGGCCGTAGTTACCCTCGATGCTGCCCGCGTCGAGCCGGTAGACCTGCGGCAGGTTCTTCAGGACGAAGACGTCGCTCGACCAGGCCCAGTGCGCGATGTCGAAGTCGCCGGGCTTGATGACGTCGGTGAAGTAGCCCTTGCCGGGCTTGGTCACGATGTCGAGCTTCGCGCCGACGGCGGCGAAGTTCTGCTGGATGATCTGGGCGATCTGAATCCACGTGTCGTCGTTGTACATGACATCGCGAATGACGAGCTGGCGGCCGTCCTTTTCGCGGACGGCGCCGTTGAGCTTCCATCCGAGTCCGTCCAGGGCTGCGGCCGCCGCGGCCGGGTCGAACGGCAGGCTGTTGTCCTGATATCCGGTCTGCCCCGCCACGAATACGTGATTGTTGAGCGGCTTGGGATTCTCGACGAGTCCGTTCTGAATAGCGGTGGCGATGCCCTGCCGGTCGATCGCCTGCGAAAGCGCCACGCGCAGTGCGGCATCGGCGAGTATCGAGCCCGGTGCGCCGTTGAAGGTGACGTGTGTCCAGCTGCTGCCCGCCGCACGGCGGATGGCCACGCCTTCGGTGCCGCGCGCGGTCTTCATGTCGTCACGCGAACCGATGCCGACCGCGTCGATCTCGTTGTTCTGCAGCGCCGGAATGACGGCGGCGCTGTCCAGCACACTGAAGGTGATGGTATCGAGCTTGGGGGTGTTGCCCCACCACAGTGGGTTGCGCCCCAGCACGATTCGATTCTGTGCTCGATCGATCGACTTCAGCGTGAAGGGCCCGGCCGTCAGCTTGATGTCGTCGATCAGGCTCTTGTTGAAGGCTTCCGGTGTTCCGGTGACCGATTTCGGGAAAAGGAATGCCTCCCCGGCGAATTGGCCCTTCCAGTCGGCGTAGTGCTGTTTGAAGGTGATGACGGCCTGCCGGTCGTCGACGCCACGTTCGACCTTCTCCACCCGGTCGAACCCGAAGGTCATCTTGATCAGATACGCCTCGTCGGCGCCGCTCATCGCCTGTGCCTGGGAGCGGATGTCCTCCCAGGTGATGGGTGAGCCGTCGGACCAGACGGCTTTCGGATTGATGGTGTAGGTGACCTGCTGTGGATCCGACTTCGTCAGTTCGACACTCGTGAAGTAGTCGGGATTGACGCTGAGATTTCCGGACGCGTCCGTGGTGTACGCGCGCGGCATCATCGGCCTTTCGACCGCCCCGACCTCGCCACTGGCGTCGGTGTGCAGTGTGTTCCAGTTCTCCGGCAGCGCGGACAGCGCGAGGCGCAGGTTTCCGCCGTCACGCAGTTCGCTCACATCGCGCGGGTTGATATCGCTGGTGGTGCCGAGTTCGGCGGCCACGCCCTGCGAGGTGTCTTCCTCGGTGCTCGAACAACCGGACAGGATCACCCCTACCGCGAGCAGCGATATCGCCAAACGTGGTGCGAGCGAACGAATCCTCACCGAACTACTCCTATCGGGCGACGACCGGCACCGGCACGGCGTCGATGAGGGCGCGAGTGTACTCGTGCCGTGGTGAATCGAAGATCTGCTCCGCCGGCCCGTATTCCACGATCTTGCCCTGGTACATGACGGCGATATCGTGTGCGAGATTGCGCACCACCGACAGGTCGTGCGAGACGAACAGGTATGACAGCCCACGCTCCAGCTGCAAGTCCCGCAGCAGATTGAGCACACCGGCCTGAATGGACACGTCCAGCGAGGACACCGGTTCGTCGAGCACCAGGATCTCGGGTTCCAGGGCAAGGGCGCGTGCGATATTGATGCGCTGCTTCTGCCCGCCGGAGAAGTCGGCCGGATAGCGGTCCGCGTGCTCGGGCCGCAACCCCACCTGTTTCATCAACTCGGGCACGCGTTTACGGATCTCGTCCCGGGAGCGCCCGTCGATCCGCAGCGGTTCGGCGATGGCGTCGGAGATGGGCAGGCGCGGATCGAGCGAGGCGGACGGGTCCTGGAAGACGATCTGCATCTTGCGCCGGATATCGCGTCGCTGTCCCCGATCCAGTTGTGCGACATCGTGACCGAGTATTTCGATGCTGCCGCTCTCCGGCCGGACCAGGTCCATGATCTGGGTCAGCGTCGTGGATTTCCCGGAACCCGATTCCCCGACCAGGGCCAGCGTCCGCCCGGCCCGAATCTCGAAATCGATGCCGTCGACGGCGCGCACCTCGCCTTTGCGTCGGCGAAACACCACCCCGGAGGTAATGGGAAAGGTCTTCCGCAAATCCGAGACCCGGAGCACCACATGGGAATCGGTCTCGGCGATCTGTTCCGGTTCGGAGATCTCGTGCCGGTAGGCGGTGAACAGCGCGGTGGTGTCGACCTCCGCGGTGCGGATGCACGCCGCCCGATGTCCCGGCCGGGTGTCCTGCAGTGGTGGTTCCGCGACCAGGCAGTCGTCGATGGAGACCGGGCAGCGCGGTGCGAAACTGCAGCCCGGCGGTAGGTCATGCATGGCCGGTGGCGCACCGACGATCGGAATGAGGGGTGTGCGCGGCGGCCCGTCGATGCGGGGGATCGAGCCCAGCAGACCGACGGTGTAGGGCATGCGTGGTCCGCTGAAAAGCTCTGCGACCGGTGCGGTTTCGACGATCCGACCGGCGTACATGACGGCGACCCGGTCGGCGAGGGTGGCGGCGATCCCCATGTCGTGCGTGATCATGATGACGCCCGCGCCGGTGATATCGCGCGCCTTGCGCAGCAGATTCAGGATCTGCGCCTGCACGGTGACGTCCAGCGCCGTGGTCGGCTCGTCGCAGATGATGAGTTCGGGATCGTTCGCGATGGCCATGGCGATCACGACGCGCTGGCGCATACCGCCGGAGAATTCGTGCGGGAACGCTCGCGCCCGGGTCTCCGGATCCGGAATGCCGACCAGGCGCAGCAGGTCGATCGCCTTCGCGGCCGCTTCGGACTTGCCGATCTTCCCATGCGCCAGCAGGGCTTCCGCGATCTGCTCGCCGACGCGGTAGACCGGGGTGAGTGCCGAGAGCGGGTCCTGGAAGACCATCGAGATCTTGCTGCCGCGCAGTTCCGACAGCTGTTTGTCGCCCATGCCGAGCAATTCGCGTCCGCGCAGGCGGATCGAACCCTGGACGCGGGCCTGCTCGGGTAGCAGCCCCATGACCGCCAGCGAGGACACCGACTTGCCGGAGCCCGATTCCCCGACGATGGCCAGCACCTCGCCGTCGTGCACGGTGTAGTCGACGCCGCGCACCGCCTCGATGCGGCCCTCTTCGCCGGGGAACGACACCCGCAGGTCCGATACTTCGAGCAGGGGCGCGGTGGTTGCCTTGCGCGGCGGTTCCGCCTCGGACGCCTTGTCCATCCTCATGCCTGAGCCTTCTTCTGGGCGCGGGTCTTCTTGCGGGAGCGGGCTCGTTGTGCGCTCGGGTCGAACGCGTCCCGGAGCCCGTCGCCAACCAGGTTGGCGCACAGCACCACGGTGATCAGGAAACCGCCCGCGAACAGGAACAGCCACGGATAGGTGAGCGCGGATTTGGTGCCGTCGGCGATGAGCGAACCCAGCGAGACGTCCGGTCGCTGCACGCCGAATCCCAGGTAGCTCAAACCGGTTTCGGCCATGATCGCCGAGCCCACCGCCAGCGTGGTGTCGATGATCAGAATCGAGGCGATGTTGGGAATGATGTGTGTGGTGATGATGGTCCAGTTCGACGCGCCCATATAGCGCGCGGCGCGGACGAATTCACGTTCCTTGAGGCTGAGCGTCATGCCGCGCACGATGCGCGCGCTGATCATCCAGCCGAACACGCTGAGCAGGATGATCAGTAGGAAGATCGATCCGCTGCCTTTGGTGCGCGGCGCGAAGATCGCGATGATGATGAAGCTGGGCACCACGAGCAACAGATCGACCAGCCACATGATCGCGCGATCGGGCCATCCGCCCAGCAGCCCGGCCACCGCTCCGGCCAATGCGGCGATGATGACCGAGATGAGCGCCACGCTGAACCCGATCACCAGCGACTTCTGCAATCCGCGCAGGGTCTGCGCGAGCACGTCCTGCCCGATCTGATTGGTCCCGAACGGGTGGTCGGCGCTCGGGGGTTTCAGCAGCGCCGTGTAGTCGAGTTGCTGGTAGTCGTACTTCAGCAGCGGCGGCAGCGCGAAGCTCAGGACGAGCATCAGCAGCAGCACGATCCCGGCCACCACGGCCGGCTTGTTCCGCAGGAAGCGCCGCACGACCAGCTTGCGGCGGCCCGCCGCGGCGGGCTCGGGCGCACCCTGAACGATGAGTTCGGTATCGGTCATCCCACACGCACCCGTGGATCGAGGATGGCGTACACGATGTCGGACAGCAGGCCCGACAGCAGTACCACCAGGGCGATGAAGGCCGTGATGGTCACCACCGGGTACAGGTCCTGGGCGTCGATCGACAGGATCAGCCATTCACCGACGCCGTGCCAGCCGAAGATCTTCTCGGTGAAGGTCGCACCGGTGATGAGTCCGCCGAAGCTGTACGCGAACAGCGTGGCCATGGGAATGAGCGCGGTCCGCAGTCCGTGCTTGTAGAGAGCTCGCCGTCGCGTGAGGCCCTTGGCTCGCGCGGTGCGGATGAAGTCGCTCTGCAGTACGTCGAGCATCGCGTTGCGCTGGTAGCGGCTGTACCCCGCGGCCGCGCCGAGTATCAGCCCGACGGTCGGGACGATCATGTGCTGGATCCGGTCCACGATCTGGTTCCACACTCCGTGCACGGCCGTCGCCGACGTTTCGCCGGTATAGAGGAAGATCTGCTCGCCGGTCATCGTATTGACCTGTAGTGCGCCGTATTTCAGCAGCGTGGCGAGCAGGAACACGGGCGTGCTCAGTATCAGTAGCGACAGGACCGTCGAGAAGTAGTCACTGAATTTGTACTGCCGGATCGCACCCGCCGCGCCCACCAGCACGCCCAGCAGCGTGCCGAGTACCGCGCCGATGATCAACAGGCGCAGGCTCACCCCGATGCGGCGCGGCAGCTCCTCGCTCACCGGCTGTCCGGCGAGAGTGTTTCCGAAGTCGCCTCGCACGGCGCCGCCGACCCAGTTCACGTAGCGCGGTATCACCGGGTCGTCCAGGTGCAGCTCGGCGCGTTTCGCGTCGATCACCGACTGCGGCGGCCGGGGGTTGCGCTGTTCCAGGCTGTCCAGCGGCCGGAAGGTCCACGACGCCAGGGCGAAGGTGAGGAACGAAGCCAGGATCAGCAATACGACATAGTTCAGCGCACGTCGCAGTAGAAAACCGGCCATCAGTCCCTCTCGGGTCGAGTCTTAGCCCCAAATCATAGGGATAGCCGTGGATAACCGTGCGGTACGCGCTCCGGTGGCGGGTAACGAGTCGTCGGGGGTGCGTGGAAACCCCTCGGCAACCGCACAGAACCACATCGGTCCGACCACGAACCCGCAACGTCGCGCGGCGGCTCGTAAACCCGCAGGAACACGCGGTGCCCACCGGATAGAGTGGACTGGGTGACTCTCTCTCACCTGCCCAAACCCAAGATGGTCGCCACGGATGTGGATGGCACGCTCATCGACGATGACGAACAGGTGAGTCCGCGCACCAAGGCGGCGGTCGATGCCCTGATCGCCGACGGTGTCCCGTTCGTGCTGGCGACGGGGCGGCCGCCCCGCTGGATCGATCGGGTGATCGACGGTCTCGGCTACGCGCCGCTGTGCGTGTGCGCGAACGGCGCGGTCATCTACGACAGCGCCAACGACCGGATCCTGTCCACCCAGACCCTGGGCGTGGACACGCTGTCCTGGCTGGCCGAGCTGTCCGAATCCCTGCTGCCCGGCTGCGGTTTGGCGACCGAGCGCGTGGGCTCCTCCGCCCACGACGCCGCGACCCCGCAATTCGTCAGCTCTCCCGAGTACGAGCACGCCTGGCTGAACCCCGACGACACCGCGGTCTCCCGCGCCGAGGTGATCGCGGCCCCCGCCATCAAGATGCTGATCCGCCTACCCGGCGCCCAGAGCGCCGACATGCGCGCGATCCTGGAACCCCACCTGTCCGGCCGCGCCGACCTGACCTATTCGACCGACAACGGCCTGATCGAGCTCTCGGCCCCCGGCGTCACGAAGGCCACCGGCCTGGCGACGGTCGCCCAGCGCCTGGGCGTGCAGCACTCGTCCCTGATCGCCTTCGGCGACATGCCGAACGACGTCCCGATGCTCAAACTCGCCGGCCACGGCGTGGCGATGGCGAACGCCCACCACGAGGCCAAGTCCGCCGCGGACGAGATCGCGGAAGCGACCAACCACCACGACGGTGTGGCCCGGGTACTGGAACGCTGGTGGCTCTGAGCGGTCGCGCCCGGCCTCCGCATGGCCGGGTAGGTCCCCAAAACTCCTACGGGCTGTAGTAAAAACGGTCGGGTGTCGAACTTCCGTGCCGCGAGCCCGATTCCGGGCCGAATTCTCCTCACGGTCACCGTGCTGGCCCTGCTCGGCCTCGGCGGATGGCAGTGGCGGCGCGTCGATCTCACCGCGGGCATCGACCACAACCTCGGATACGCCCTGCTCTGGCCGGCGTTCGCGGGGTTCGTGGTCGCGGCGTTCCTGCGGTTCGGACGCCCGGCCACCGCCGGACGGCGGAAGCCCGAATCCCGGGAACTGCCCGCGGGCCTGCTGCCGCACCGAAACACCTCCGCCGATGCGGAGGACGCGGACCTGGCCGCCTACAACGCCTTTCTCGCCGCGTTGAACGATCGTGAACTGCGCGTCCATCTGCGCGCCGCCGGACTCGAACGCTGAACGCGGGCAACCGTCCGCCCCGGAATCGGCGACCCCGGATTCAGGCGTCGGCGATGCAGCGGAAGCCGATGTGGCTCATACCGGTATCCACCATGTGCGGGCGGCGGGCGGCGGGTCGGTAGCGCAGACAGTAGCTGTCGGCGCAGAGGAAGGACCCGCCTTTGAGGACTCGGCTTTCGATCGGAACGCCGGGCTGCCTGGGGTCGAAAGTATCTGCGGCACAACAGGATCGTGTCGCACGGGTCGGGGCGTACAGGTCGGTGGTCCACTCCCAGACATTGCCCGCCATGTCGAACAGGCCGTAGGCGTTCGGGGCGAAGCTCCCCACCGGCGTGGTTTGTCCGTACCCCGTATCGGGCAGGTAGGGGAATTCGCCGTGCCAGTAATTGGCGAGTCGCTGACCGGGGCGCTCCGGCTCGTCACCCCAGGTGAAGCGCGCGTGCGGCAGACCACCGCGAGCGGCCGTCTCCCACTGCTCCTCGCTCGGCAACCGCAGGCCCGCCCAGTCGGCGTAGGCGGCCGCGTCCGCGAACGCGATGTGCACCACGGGGTGCGAGTCCCGGCCGCGCAGGCTGGAGCGCGGGCCGCGGGGGTGATTCCAGGCGGCGCCGGGAGTCCAGCGCCACCACCGACTCATGTCGCGCAGATTCACCGGACCCGCGGTGCGCTGGAACACCATCGAGCCCGGCCGCAGGTTCTCCGGCGGCGCGTCCGGATAGTGCGCGGGGTCCAGCTCCCGCTCCGCGACGGTGCGGTAGCCGGTATCGGCGACGAACACGGCGAACTGAGCGTTGGTCACCTGGTGCGCCTGGATCCGGAAGGACTCGACGGTGACCTCCCGGACCGGGCCCTCCTCCGGATCGCCGGCGTCGCCCTGGAGCAGGGTCTGTGCCGGGATCTCCACCAATTCACCTACGGCGGTGTGGGTCTCGACGTCAGTCATCGAACACCCGCGACCAATCCGAGGCCATGCTCACGAGCTGCCAGCCGTCGGTCGTCGTCGCCAGCTCCTTGGCTCGCTCCGCACCGGCGGGATAGGCGAACTCCCGATCCGCGTCGTCGTGGTCGATCAGCAGCGCCAGCCCGGGCCCGTCGCCGGTGGTCGCGTACTCGAGCATCTCGATGTCCCCGTTCGAGTTCCCGGCCGCCAGGATCGGCCGCCGCCCGACCCTGGACCACACCCGAACCGGTTTCGCGGCGCCGTCGTCGAAGATGTCGAGCTTGTTCGTGGTGGCCACCCGCCCCGAGTCGTAGTTCATGCCCAGTGAGCTGCCGACCACTCGCTCCGGTGGAATCGCGTACATCTGCTCGGTGACCACGCGCATGAAGTCGCGGCCGCCACCGGACACGATGTAGCAGGTGAACCCGTTCGCCTCGAGGTAGCGCAGCAGTTGGACCATCGGCGCGTAGCCGCACGCCTGGTACGGCCGATCCAGCGTGGGATGGCGAGCGGCGTCGAAGAACGCGCCGACCCGCGCCACGTAGTCCTCCGTCGACTCCTCGGCGGCGAGATGCATTGCCGCCGCGGCGAACTCGTGCAGCATGGTGTCGTCGCCCTGGTAATGCTTTTCGACGGCGGTGCCGAACCATGCCAGATCACCGTCGTGCGCGGCCCGGAACGGCGCCCGGTCGAGCAGTCCCGGATCCGCCGTCGCGGCCTGGGCCAGGGCTCGCACGATGAAATCCAATTGCACGTACGCGGGCTTCTCGCACCACAGCGTGCCGTCGTTGTCGAACACGGCGATCCGCTGCGGGGGCGGCACGTGGTCGGGGCCCGCGCCGGTGACGCGCCCGACGAAGTCGACGATGGCCGACTTCGCTGGCGCGTCCCGCCACGCGTCGAGGACGGTGTCGTTCAAGCTCAGTCCTTCGCGAGGTAGGCGTGCAGCTTTTCCACCGCCTGGTCGATGGTGAAGCTGGCCGGTGCGTGCCGCGGCGGGAATTCCTTGAAGGTCTCGAGGAACGCCGTGGCCATCGCCGTCATGTAGAAGATGAAATAGTCGTGGTGCAGGAACCAGTCGTAATAGGTGTTCGATGTGATGTCCGCGTACTCGAACGGGTCGGTGCGCAGGTTGAACAGCTTCGGAACCCGCAAATTCGTGAACGGCTCGGCCCAGACCCGCAGGGTGCCCTGGCAGCGCTGCTCCATGAACACCGCTTTCCAGTTCTCGAATCGCATGGCCATCAGATCGCCGTCGTCGGAGAAGTAGAAGAACCCGCGCCGCGGGCTGGCCTCGACCTCGCCGGTGAGGTACGGCAGCAGGTTGAAGCCGTCGATGTGCACCCGGTAGGTCTTGTCGCCGATGGTCTTTCCGGTCTTCAGCTCCTCCGGCGTGGTGGTGTCGCCGACGGCGGCCAGCAACGTCGGCAGCCAGTCGTGGTGCTGGATGATGTCGTTGGACACCGAGCCCGCCTCGATGTGCCCGGGCCAGCGGATGAGCTCGGGCACGCGGAAGGCGCCCTCCCAGTTGGTGTCCTTCTCGCTGCGGAACGGCGTGGTGCCGCCGTCGGGCCAGCTGTTGCGATGCGGGCCGTTGTCGGTGGAGTAGATCACGATGGTGTCCTCGGCGATGCCGAGCTCGTCGAGCGCGTTCAGGACCGTGCCGACGTTCTTGTCGTGCTCGATCATGGTGTCGTGGTACTCCGACTGCCACAGGCCGGCCTGTCCGCGCTTGTCGTCCTCGACGTGCGTGTACAGGTGCATGTGGGTGAAGTTGCACCAGATGAAGAACGGCGCGTCCTCCGCGTGCTTCCGCTTGATGAAATCGACTGTGCGGTCGGCGATGTCGTAGTCGATCACCTTCATCCGCTCGATGTTCAGCGGGCCGGTGTTGACGATGGACTGCTTGCCGACCGGCCCGAACTTGGGGTCGTCCGGCTCGTCGGAGACGTGATCGAGCGCCTTGCAGTCCAGCACGCCACGCGGTTTGGCCAGGTCGTAGAGCCTGGGGAACTGGTCCTTGTGCGGGTAGTCGAACTGTTCGGGCTCTTCCTCGGCGTTCAGGTGGTAGAGGTTGCCGTAGAACTCGTCGAAGCCGTGCACGGTGGGCAGGTACTTGTTCAGGTCGCCGAAGTGGTTCTTCCCGAACTGCCCCGTCGCGTACCCGTGCGGTTTGAGCAGCTCGGCGATGGTCGGATCGTCCGCCGACCATCCGACGTCCGCGCCCGGCGCCCCGACCTTGCTCATGCCGGTCCGGTACACGCTCTGGCCACTGATGAACGCCGCCCGCCCGGCGGTGCAGCTCTGCTCACCGTAGGAGTCGGTGAACTTCATGCCCTCCTTGGCGAGTCGGTCGATGTTCGGCGTGCGATACCCCATCACGCCGTCGCTGTAGCAGCTGAGGTTGGTGATTCCGATGTCGTCGCCCCAGATGACCAGGATGTTGGGTTTACCGTTCGGCACAGCGCGCCTCCATTGGGTGGAGATTCCGGCATTGACGATCCAGTTGCTAACCCTGACGAATACGGTTCCCGGGCCGCACGGTGCCGTGTTCCATCGAGCGGAACACGTGCACGAGCGGGAGAACCGGTCAGATTTCGAAGCCTAGCTTCAGATTGCTCGCTATTTGCTACATTCGGGTCCGGGTGTTGAAGCCCGGTACTGGACCCGCCTGCCCGCACCCACATCGCCGAGCACGGCGGCGCACCCCCGATTCTGTGGCCCGTCTGTTCACGGCGACATGGACACCCGTGTGCCGCCGCGTGACGCCGTTCGTCACCACCGCCCCATGTCGAGCGGGGCATCGGGCGAAACAAGCCACCGCGCATAGGTTTCCTCGGGCGCCACGGTGATCAGGTCGGCCACCGCCACGAGCTCTGGAGGTACTCGCCCGCCCAGGTGTGCCAGCCCCGGCACGATCACCGCGTCGGCCTGGTGCGCTCGGGCGATCTCGATGACCCGCCGCACGGGCCCGTCGGTATAGGCCCCGAACATCACCGTCCGGCTCAGGATGTAGCCCAAACGCCGTGCCACACAGCGGATTCGAACCACATCCCACTGCCGCTGCGCACCCGAGACGTCACTGCGCAGGAACCCGATAGCCGCCGGCTCGTTCACCACGTGGCCCGCCCGCCCTCGAACTCCGCCGCCAGCCGCGCCTCGATGTCGGCGACCGTCAGCGGCCGCCGGTGGTGTGCGCCGTGGCAGGGGCGCAGGGGAGCGAGCAACCCCGCGAACACGGTCGCGGCCATGAACAAGAAGATGAGTTCCATTGCGATTCCTCCCGATTCGTCTACGAATTCATCCGAAGGCGACCGTGTGCCGAGGCTGGGAATCGACAACTGACCTCGGCTCTGCGCCGTGAGAACAGCTTGTACGCAGGGGGAATGCGCCTCAATGGCACTTTCGAGAGGTGTCGCCGGAAAGTGCCACCGAATGGGCGTGGCGAACCCCGGATGGCGGGAAAGCCATTCGGGCGTTCAGTATTCGAGTTTGATCAGGTCCGCGAGTTCGCGCATGTCATCGGTCAGGGTTCGGCGTTTGGCGATCATCCGGCCGAGAATGTCGCGGGCGAAGGCTTGTTCGGCCAGCCACGGCCGGGCCTCGCGCGAGAGCTGGTGCAGAATCCCGAACGCGTCGTCGTATCGGCGCAGGTCGAAGTGGGCGGAAGCGACGTCGAGCAGGTGGCGATTCCGGTTGTCCGAGGTGGGGCGCAGGCCGGGCGGCACATCCAGCGCGAGTCGCAATGCCTCCTCGGGCCGCTCGTCCACGACCGCGTTCTCCACTCGTTTCATGGCCACCGTGGCGGGCCCGAAGGTCGTCCAATACCGTTGGTAACCCGGTGATTCGCGGCGGATCACGGTCGCTCCGGCCTGTGCCAGCCGCATCATGTCATCGGCTTCGTCCGGGCGATTGTCCCGAATCGCGGCGGCCGACCCGCGCAACAGCAGCCAGCCCCACGTCGAGATCTCTTGTTCGCCGGCCACCGAAAGCCGCGGCTCGACCCGGTCGGCCCACCGTGTCGCCAGCGTCCGAACCTGGTCGAACCGCCGCTCCACCAGCAGCAACCAGCACAGCGTGATCACCGCCGAGGCTGCGTCCAGCACCTCGCCGGTCGCCTCGGCCTCGGCGAGCGAGCGTTCCAGCGCCACCCGGGCGGGGCCCAGCTGGCGTGTTTGCACCATCACCGATCCGGCCAACTGCAGGATGCGGGATCGCAGCAGCGGCGAAGCGCCCTGCCCCTCGCCGACCAGTTCCGGCAGAACCCGCGCGAGCCGCTCGTATTCGTTGTGGTGGTACAGCTTTACGGCCGCGAACAGCGCCTCCGCCAGCCCGCTCTCCTCGGCGGCATCGAGCGCCTCCGCTTCGCACGGCGTCGTGATCGCGTCCCTGGTCGGGTGCCACAGCTCCTCGTCGCGCCCCGGCGGCGGTGGTGGATTCGACCCCATCAGCGCGGACATCGGGCAGTCCAGCGCCACGGCGAGCCGCCGCAGTTTGGTCAGCCGGATGTCGTCCCGCTCGCCCTGTTCGATCTTGCGAATGAAGGACAGCGAGACCCCGGACCGCTCCGCGAGCTCCCGCTGCGTCAGTCCTTTCCGCTTGCGCACAGACTGGAGGCGGTCCCCCAAATCCCCACTCACGCACTCCAGGCTAGGTCGGCTCGGGGGCCGGCGCATCGCGTTGCCGCAGCGGGTAACCGGTTGTCCGGTAGAACGCCGCCCGGATGCCGAGTGATGCCCCCAACGGACCGAGCTGCACCCGAACGGCCGGGAATCCCTCTATGTCATCGGTTGCTGCCGAGCACAGAGGACAGCACCGGCGCGTTCGCCCGGTGGCTCGGCGTCAGCCTCTGGTCGGCGGTTTCGGGCCGCGCGCATGCGGGCTGTCGACGCGCATGCCGCCTGATCGGTGGCACAGCTCCGCACGGCTGATCGTGTCGGTCAGTCCTCCGCGTGACCCACCGGGCCCACCTACATCTGGGGAGCGACGTGCACCGAGTCGGCCGCTACCGACGCCCGTGCGGGCCGATCTGCCGACGGCGTACCGCGAGCGGATCGCTACGCCGACGCGGCTTCCGCTCAATACCGAACCGCGACCACCGTCAGCAGCGGCAGCGCGAAGAGCGCCGCGCAGATCAGCGCGTTCGTCCACCGGTGCTCGTCGAGGATCGCGACGTACTCGCGGAGGATCGCGCTGGGCAGATAGTAGAACGCGGTCTTCGCACCGACTACCGTCGCGTCCACACCCAGTCGGCGGGCGAGGATTCCGGTGCGCAGCGCGTGGAAGTTGCTGGTTACCAGCACAACCGGACCCACCACGTTGCGGGCGGCGAGGAGACCGGCCGTGTAGAGCAGGTTTTCGCGGGTCGTCGCGGAACGGTCCTCCCGGAGCACCGCGGCGGGCGGGAGACCGGCTGTGATCACGTAGTCGGCCATCGCATCCGCTTCGGCGACGGCTTCGTCGGAACCCTTCCCACCGCTGGTCACCAGGACCGGGGTGCGGCCCGCCGCCGTCTCGGCCGCGTACACCTCCAGCGCCCGATCCAGCCGGGCCGCCAGCAGCGGCGGCACCCGCGCGCCGATCAGCCCGGATCCGTGGACGACGATCGCGCTCATACCCCGCCGATAAGGCAGCCGCAGATACACCCACGAATAGGCCAGGAACGCGAGCAGGACGAATCCCAGATAGCACTCGACCAGCAGAATCGAGCCGAAAAACGCTGTCAGCCACCGTGAATCCACACCGAGCGCCACGGCGAACAACACGTACGGGAACAGCATCGCCAGGCCGAGGCCGAACGAGAGCAGGTTGCCGAGCCGCCGCCCTTCCCGCCGCCACATCTGCAGCCCGTTCACCATCAGCAATCCTGCGAGGATGATCAGCAGCAGCGGCGAGGCCGCCAGCAGCAGCACGACCATGATCGATATCGGGCTCTCGCTGTCGAGTGCGACCAGCCCCAGCACGCAGAAAGCGGCCGCGATCACCAGTACCACGCCGTTGCCGATGCGGCGCGGCTCCCGGTACATCCGGAGCGCGAACCAGCCGAGCAGCACCATGCCGATCATGAGAGCAAACATGTAGCAATCGTATGGGTCGGCGGTCCGCGCGCCGATCACACCGGGCGCTGTCGGTGCCGCCCGATACCGTCCCGCTCGTGAGCGCCATGACCGACCGCCGGTTCACCACTCTGCTCGAAGAAGTGGCCCGGCACGCTCCCGAGTTCTGTGATCGTGACCGTGTGCCCGCCGCCTGCCGCGACCTCGGCTGGACCGTGACCGGACAGAACCTCGACATCCCCGAAACGAATTCGGGTGGAAGGCTTTTCGAAGAAGATGATCCGTACGACAAGGGCGACGGCCGCTGGCTGTCGCTGTCGGTTCCCGTCGCCACGATCGATCCCGAACGTTTCCGTCACCACCTCGGCCTGGCGGCCACGGTCTGGGGCGAACCGTCCTGGTACAGCGGCTACGGCGAGCTGTTCGCCTGCTGGGCGACCGGCGACGACACCATCCGCCAGCTGGCGCTGAGCGCGGCCGGCGTGCATCTCGCCGAGGCCGAAGCGGACCGGAACCGCTGGCTGTGGAAGACCCGGCACCACTATCCCGACTTCGTCGGACCGGACGACCGCGTTCTCCTCGACGAGAACGACCTGGCCGAGACCTCGGCCGACGAATACGAGATGACCTTCACCTGGACCGGCCACGAGCGGCGGCGGTCGGCGCGCGGCCCGGCCGAGGTCTGGAGCATCTACACCCCGCGCCACCTGCGCGGCGTCCTCACCGACGTGCTGCGTGATGTGCACTTGGCCGTGCGCGCCCTGGGGCCCGGCCCGGATCCCCTGCGGGTGGAGTTCGCTCCGGTCGCGGATGGTTCCGCCGCCCGCCTCGAATTGTCATGGGATGCCATCCGCCTGTCCGTCGATCTCACCGACGCGACCCGCGATTACCTGACCGCGCACGACGGATTCCAACTCGACGGCGAGACCGCCGAGCGCCGCTGGCCCGCCGGATCCGACTACTTCCGCATCGCCGCGACGGCAACGGTCGTGTGCCTGCACCACATCGGGCTGGGCATTCCGGTGGCGAGTGGGGGAAAGGCCGGCGAATTCGGCAGCCGCGAGTCGGCGGTTGTCCTGTCCACGTCCGGAAGTCCGTTGCCGCTGGCTGATTTCGCCCTCGCGATCACGATCGACTGACCGGTGGTGATGGAGGTCCCGCTTTTTGTTGGGCGGAGCTGTTTGGTGGATGCACTGGAATTTCGAGAGAGGGTGATTGCGCGCGGTGGTCTCGATCGAGGACCGGTTGGGCCTTGCCTGCTGTCCATCGGCTTTGTCCGAGGAGCTGTCGAGAATCGGCCTGTTGGCTCGCTCGGTGAATTGGCGGAATTGAATCTAGATCGAAATCCGAATTGTCTGAATAGTGTTGTGGCTCAATAGATTTGGTCTATTCATATCCGCTATCGAGGAGTAGAATAGGGGTATGAATTCGGGAGGGGAAGCCACAATCGCGCAGGGTGTGCAAGCACTCGCGGCCGCGGTGGATATCCTGCTCGAAGCGCCGATGTTCCCGTTGGCCGGTGACGGTGTCATCGAGGCGATGCAGGACATCGAGACGAGCTTGCGCAAGTTCGAGGCGGTCAAGCAACGGTTCGCACTCGAGTGCGCGGCACAGGGATTGCCCGCTCGGGCCGGTGTGAAAAGCCTGGTCCTGTTTCTGCAGGAGACACTGCGACTGTCCTATGCCGAGGCTGCTGCCCGGGTTCGTAACGCTGACCTGCTGTCGGAGGTGTCCGAGGGGTCGATGACCCGGCCGCCGGTGTTGCCGCATGTGGCCGCAGCGCAGCGGGCCGGGGAGATTTCCGCCGACCACATCAAAGCGATCAACGATGCGCTCAAGCAGATCCCCGATGCCGCCGGTCCCGAAGTGAAAGACCGCGCCGAACAACACCTGACCGCGTATGCCCGCCAAGGTGATCCGAAAGGCGTGACCACGCTCGGGGTTCGGATCCTGGCCAATGTCGATCCCGATGGCCGTTTGATCGAAGACCGAGACCGGCAACGGGTACGCGGCATTACGATCGGGAACCAGCGGATCGATGGCATGTACCCGATCTCGGGATTGCTGACCCCGCAGTTGGGGGCGGTGATGATCCCGATGTTCGAGAAATTCGGGCACCCGGGCATGTGTAACCCCGATGATCCCGAAAGCCCGTGGACCACCGCTGAACTGGGTGTCGATACCGAACTCGACGGCGACACCACCGACGATGTCGATGTGGACGACCCTGCGTTGACTCCGGCCGAGCGTGCTCGTGCCGTCGTTCGCGCGAAGGTGCGTGCGGCCGCCAAACGCGATCACCGTACCGCCGCTCAGCGCAATCATGACGCGCTGATGGTGTTCTTCCGCCCGGACATGGGGCCCACGCGACTGGGATCGCATCGCGGGCTGCCGGTCTCGACCATCATCACCATGAGCATCGAGGACCTGGAGAAGCGTGCAGGGGTCGCGACGACCGCGACCGGCGGCACGATGTCGATCACCCAAGCCCTCCAGGTGGCCAGGAATTCGACCCCGTACCTGGTGGTGCTCGACCGCAACGGCCGACCCCTGCACCTGTCCCGCGGGCAGCGCCTGGCCAACCCGGCACAACGCCTGGCGCTCACCGCTACCGAGCGAGGCTGCACGCGCCCCGGATGCGACGCGCCAGCGAGCCGCTCCGCTGTACACCACATCCGGGAATGGTCAGATGGCGGTGAAACGGACATCGAGAATCTGACCTTCGCGTGCGATGCCTGCCACGCACAGGTGAACACCGGTCCGAACGGGTGGGAAACGGTTGTGATGGGTGAGGATTCGGAGAATCCGGGCAAGACCGGATGGATCCCACCACCACACATCGACCCCGCTCGCAGGCCACGCGTGAACTTCCGCCACCACCCCCAAGTGCCTGGTATCCCGGCGCGATGGCGCTGTTAGCCACCTCGCCCGGTCGCGGCTCCCCGCTCACAGCATTCGACGCTGCCTCTTCGGCCTTCGCCGCCGAAGGGGCTGCCCGTGCGCTCGAGCCCTGGCCCGGCCTTCCCCCCGTGCGGCTGGTGCGACCAAACGCATCAGTGTTCACGCCCGTGGCCGACGTAGCCCGATCCCGCACCCAGCTCGCATCTTCCAGCGGGGTTCGGGAGAGCGGGCAAAGCAGATGCGGCAGTGCTGGTTACTTCGCCTGCCGTACCCGACTTCTGGCTCCCCGGCTGGGAGCGCGTTCACCCTTCCGGCCCGGTCGACTGGCCGTGGGAACCTTCTCGAGACTTACCGAAAGGATTCGTCATCAGCACAATGGGGTGATGTCTATGGCGGTGATTGCCGTGCCGGTCCCCGGTTCGGAACTCGGCCACGCATCCGAGGGCTTCGATCCCGTTGATCGGACCGGGAGGGCTGGAACCGCCGTCGAGGCACCCAATCCGGCCCCGGCTGGTACTCCGTTATCCAGGCGTTCTTCCCCCGGTAGGGCACCCAACCGCCGCCGAGTCGCCCGACGTGTCTCCGCTGGTATTCCGTTGTCCTGTCTTCTTTCCTGCGGCAGGGCTCCGAACCGCAGCCGAGGCTCCCAACCCGCCCCCGCCGGTACTCCGTTTCTAGTTGTCTTTCCTGCGGTAGGGCTCTCACCCCCAGCCGAGGCACCCAACGTGTCCGCCCTGGTACTCCGTTATCCAAGCCCCCCGGTAGAGCACCCAACCGCCGCCGAGGCTCCCAGCCGGTCCCGCTGTCTCTCCGACTTCTCGGCAGGGCTCCCAACCACGATCGACGCTCCCAACCCACCCCACAAATGGACGAGAACCGGGGGCGCACCCCCGGTTCTCTGGTAAGGGGCACGGCAGCCGGCCCACCGAACCCTTCGAAAGCTATTGCTGTGCAGGTATTCCCGGAATCACCCGAGGAATCTCCGCCACCGCCGGCTGCCCCGACGTATCCGGTATCGCCGCCACAGCAGGCTGCTGCCCACTCGCATCGGGAATAGGCGCGACAGCGGGCAACTCACTCGCCCGCCCCGGGTTCACCGACGGCGCCGGATCCTGCACCGCACCCCAGTGCTGCAGAATCGTGGTGACGATTCCGGTCAGCCTGTTGAAAATCAGTGAGCCGAATTGGAAGTCGGTGCGCACCCCGTCCTTGACGGCGTATTCGTTGCTGGTCGGCAGCCCCAGAATGCCTGTCGCCCCGCCCAATTGCACGAATCGCTCCAGGATCTTGCCCAGGACCGCGTACACCTGACCCTTGGGCGTCGAGTACACATAGCCGTTGACGAACCTGGCGTACTGCCCACCGTCCATGGTCGGCTGCGGCGCCGACTTCGGCTGTCCCAGTGCGCTGTTCGGCCCACCCTGCTCGTTCCAGTACTTCGCCACCGGGTTCGTGTCGATCAATCCGAGCAGCGTGGTCGTGAGCTCGGCCAGCGTCGCGATGTCATCCTCGGCGCTCGGCGCGGGCTGCGGCTGGTAGTTCGCGTTCTGCTCCGCGGGAGATCGGGGTGTGGGGGGTTTGGTGGTGGACGGCGGGTCCGCCAGCGGACTCGGCCCGGCGAATTTCTCCGCGATCTCGCGAATGCGATCCATCCGGTCGTACACCGAGTCGCCCGGGCACGAGGTGTTGCCGACATCGCGGTGCGCGAAGATCGTCGGCAGCTTGACGGCCTGCCCGTACGCGTAGCGCGTGTAGTCGCTGCCCTCGGAGTACATCGTGGTCGTGCCCTCGGGGTCGATTCCGGCGACTCGCGCGCGCCAGCCGATGAACTTGCCCATCGCCTGCATCGACACTTCGCTCGGGTTGTCCTCCTCGTAATTGCCCATCAGGGCCACACCGGCGGTATTGATATTGAATCCACCCGAATGCGCGCCTTCGACCGGGCGATCCAGTCCGCCGAAGCGGCCTTCGAAGATCTGCCCGTACTTGTCGACCAGTGCGTTGTAGCCGATATCGCACCAGCCCAGCGTTTTCGCGTGATACGAGTAGATGGCGCGCACGATGCCCGCCGATTCCGACCGGCTGTAGTCGTTGCGACCCGCGGTGTGGTGCACCGTGATCGCGGCCAGGCCGTCGTCGTAGGTCGGTTCCTCGCAGCGCAGGTCCTCGTCCGCGCCCCACTGCGAGCGGGTGATCACCTTCGGCCCGCCGCCGGGCAGCGCGGCCGCCACCTCGTTGAGGTTCTCGTCCGCCGCGCCGCGGCCCGGATCGATGAGGATCGCGGCGAGTTTCTCCAGGTCGATCTGCGCGGGATCACCGTGATCGGCGAAGGGCGCGGGCTCCGCGGGCGCGAGCGGGGCCGCCTCGCCCTCGGGGGCCGCGGCCTCGACGGGCGCGCCGGGATCGACGGGCACTTCGTCCGCGACGGCCGGATCAACCGGCGCTGCACCGGCCGCATCCTCGGACCCCGCACCCGCCGGATCGATCGGCGCGGCGACATTCTTCTTCGTCATCAGAATCTGCACGGCCTTGGTACTGCCGACATAGATCGGTTCGGTACCCGACCGTGTCCGCCCGGGCGTGTCGACCGGTTCGGCCGAATACCACGGCCCCCAGGCGCCATCGGGCAGTTGCGCGCGAATCATGGCGGTCATCCCGGCCATATCCTGCGCGGTGAGCGCGACCATGCTGAACGGCTTGTCGCGGGTGAGTTCCTTGACCTGCGCGCCGACCTTGGACACCAGATCACCGGGCACCGCGCCGGGCGCGAGTGCGGGCCTGCTGAGATCGCCGGGGATGGCGGGGCGGGTTGCCGCGTCCGGAGCCGGAGCTTCGACGGGAGCGGGATTGCCCGGGGCAGAGAGGTTTTCATCCACCGGTGCGCCGGGAGTCGCCGGCGCGGGTGCGCTGCCGGGCTCGCCATCGGCGGTGGGTGGGGCCGCGTTCGGATCCTGCGGTCCGGGTGCGGCGATGAAGCGGGGTGCGTTCGGATCGGCGGGCTTGTCCAGTCGCGGAAGTCTGATCTCGTCCGGTAGCTGCACCCCGCCCGGTAGCTCCAGCCCGGCCGGAATCTTGATGGACGCGGGCAGCGGAATGTTCCGCAGGTCGGACAGGCGCAGGTCCGGTAGGTCGAGCCCGGTCAGCTCGCGCAGCGGCAGCACCAGATCCGGCGCGGAGGCCAGCGCGACCTCGGCCATGTTCGCCGGTATTGCTGCCAGATTGCTCTCGTCGACAGACCGAATCTTCGGCGAATCGCTCAGTCCGAGCATGCCGAAGGGTGCGGTCATGGCCAGGATGGTGACGACCGGGAGGACATAGGCGTTTTTCGGTCTGCGATATGGCACGAGTAGCTCCCATTCCAGGTAAACCCGTCGAACTTTGCCGGGATGCCTTGGTTGCGTCCTGACGGCTCAACGATCACACTAGTCACAACTGTCCCATAGTCTGAACCTGTTGTTGAGGATTAGCTGCGGTAACTCGAATGTAGCTTCGGCTTACAAGAGAACGGGTATGACATGCCGAACGGACACTTACACGCACTTCGTCGCCGCCGACGTCTCTTGGCCCTATCGCTCGCCGCCACGACCATGGCGGGCACGTCCGCCGGCCTGCTCTGGGCCTGGCCCGACGGGGAATTCCGGGTAACCGCGAGTCCCGGACACGGGCGCGGGCTGAGCCAGAACGGCGCCTTCGATCGCGCCATGGACGGCAATACCGCCGAAGCGATTCTCGCCCACTACTACCCGGGCGCCGAGCTGCACACCATCGCCTCCACGCCCATTCGGGTACGCCTGCAGCAGCAGGACGACAGCACCCTCGACGTGGAGTCCGAGTCCGGCCTGTACGTCGCCGGCCGCCGTGTCATCCCCGGCCAGGCCGCGCACCTGACCCCCACCGATACCGGCGCCGACGTGGTCATCACCACCGGCTGCGACGGTGAGGTGCTGTGGGAGGGCTCGACCGACGATCCGTACATCTATCCCGTCGAGGACGGTTCCGATCGCCCCGCCGAGGAACACCTGCGCCTGTGCGGCGGCAATGCCTATCGCGGCGTGCTCGGCGTTGCCCTCGAGGACGGCGCCTATCGCACCGTGAACGAGGTCGACATCGAGGACTATCTGATGGGCGTCGTCCCCTCCGAGATGGTCCCCAACTGGGCCGACAAGGGCGGCGCGGAAGCCCTGCGCGCGCAAGCGATCGCGGCGCGCTCCTACGCGCTGGCCGAGGATCGCTACACCTACGCCCAGACCTGCGACAGCACGGATTGCCAGATGTACCCCGGCACCGAGCGCGAGGATTCCCGCACGTCCGAGGCGGTCCGGGTCTCGGCGGGCAAAGTGCTTGTGCGCGAGGGCCATATCCTGCGCGCCGAGTATTCCGCCGCCCCCGATTCCGGTATCCCCAGCATCGAGAACCTGACCGTGGGCCCCGCGATCAGCGAGTTCCCTTCCGCGCCGACGATGGTCGATCCCACGGTCCCCACGTACCAGGATCCGGCCTATCAGGATCCGGCCTACGGCCCCACGTACCAGGATCCGACGTATTCAGATCCGACCCTCCCCACCGATTCCGAATACACGGTCCCTCTTGATCTCCCGAGCCTCCTGAGCCAGATATTCCCCCCGGTAACCCAGGAGGTGGAGCTCGGCCCGAACAAACCCCGGGTCCCCGCCCCCGCGACTCCCGAGCCCCTGACCGCCGTCCCGCCACACGCTGCTACGGGTGGTTACGCCGGCGAATAAATACTCCACCGGCTCCACCTCTCCCGTTGTGCCGCAGTACGATCGCTGCCTCGGCCACCGACTCGGAATGGGCAGGCACAGTGATCGTTCGCCAGGACCACGGCGATGTCCCACGGAATCGACAACAAGTGAGAAGGCGGGCCCGCCGTGGATGAGGAGCTGGACTACATCATCGGAATGATGCACCACGAAGTCCTCTACGACTGGTCGAGAGACGTGAAAACGCAGTTGTCAGATGCGCTGTTCTTGAAGCTGAACCACCGACTTTCCCGAGAAGTTGCGCACTCAGTACCAAGACCTGCTCGACCGGAGGTTCGTGAGCGCCTACGACTACGTCAACCTCACCGGCGTTCAGTTTCGCGATGACGATGCCCTCTACGACTTCCTGGGAAAGTCGTTCAGGTACATCTTCGATCTCGAGGAGTTCGACGAGCCGCCGTACCCGGAACTCGACTGAGACAACAGGTTTCTACATCAATGAGCGTGGAAGAATCGAGATTCGACGAGGTGCTTCGGCGGCTCGGGCATGGATCTCCCCACGAGCGAACCGAAGCCTGCGAGACCGTCGTCGACTGGATCCGGGCACTGAGCCCGGAACAGGGAGCCGCCGCGGGCCGGGCACTGGTCGAGGCCGCCGTTGATGAGCGCGATGATTGCGCGCGCGAGGCGCAGTTCAACGCACTCGTCGAGTTGTGGACCGCGGATCTGATCGGGCGCGCCGAACTCGGTGAGCTGTCCAGGATTCCGAGGTCATCCCTCAATGCCGATGCGGCCGAACATCTGTCGTATCTCGAAGAGGACTACGGGTCTCTGGTTTCGGAGTCGTAGACAACCGCGGGATCCGGAGATCGAGTTGACCGGGGGGCATCGCCCCCCGGGGTGATGGACGCGAATCGACGCGCCGGCGGGGGATCGATTGACATGTCGCGCCGGAATAGCGTCGTCGCTCGGGGACGTGAGCCCGGTGGAAGGATCCCGAGGCATCTGAGATTAAAGCAGTTGAACCGCGAAAGATGCGGTCGACGTGCTCCTTCGGCGCTTCTGTTCCACGGGGTGGTGTGCTGCGATAGGCATTTTCACCGGCAATGGACTCACGCACGACGCCGTTCGCCGTGTCCCTGAATAGCAATCGACCTCGAGTAATAGGGAATTGCCATGGATATTCGCGCGCGAGTTGGAGTAGCGATTGACTCGGTGATCGGGATACCGCATTCGAGGATCGCCGGATGTCGCTGCGTCCTAAGTGAATCGGTATGCCAGAGCATATGCGTCTGTGGAGAAGGCTTGGCGCAGAGAGAGATTGCGATGTGAACAGCCAAGATGTTCCGAACTGACGCTTCTGTCTGTGCTCGGTCACTCGATAGCTTGTTACTGCAGAGTTGGTTCGGTGCAACATATTTCGAGGCCCGCCTCGCGCTCGTTCGCGTGACGAATTACGATCACGCATGTGTATACTCCGCCTCGTCAACATTGTCCGGTGACGTTGTGTCGCAGGGCATTACGGACGGTGGGTTGAGATGAGTTAAGAGTGGGAGTGCCGCCTTGATTGTCCGGGGGCCCGGGTGGCGGATTTGTGCTGCTGTCCGATGTGGGGAGTTCGGCTGGAGGGAGCCGGTATCGACTCGTCGGCGGTTTCTTTCGGCTCCAATCGGGCCGGAAGTCGGGTGTCCGTGTCGACGGATCGAGTCATAGGGGTTTCAAGCCGTGCATGCAGCGTCTTTGGTGGCGTGGTTCAGCCAGGTTGTAGATCATGAAGAGATGTCGGTAGTCGCCGGTCGATTGGGTGTCGAATTGTCCGAGCGAGTCGCCCAGGGGCGACCCACCGTCGCGGATCTGTGCTTGGTGGCAGATGTGCTGGGTCGGAACGTCCTCGACCTACTTCCCGGAACCGTCGACCTTCTGAACGGATCTGGCGACGATCTCCTGCGGAGAGACGTCGAGTGCACTGCATAGCTGATACAGCTGTGTGAGATCCGGCGAGCGTTCACCGTTCTCGAAACGTTGAATCGTACTCACCGCAACTCCCGAGGTCGCCGCGAGCTGAGGGCGCGTGAGCCCGCGGCGGGCGCGCGCGGCACGGAGCTCGTCACCGACGGCGCGGTTGAGGTCGTCGAGGTCCCGCAATTCCATACGGACCATTCTGAGGTCCGAACGGCGTAGTTGCAAACACCACCCGGAAACTCAAGGCTTAAACCTAAGTGTCTGGAAGTTCACAGCGACAGGTCCGTACGGACTTGTGAAGAGTCCGAACGGACCTTACAGTGTTCCGTATGGACTTGATGGACAGACAAATCGCCGATCGTGTCAGCTATGCGATGGATGCGATCGGTATGGATTCGCACACCCTCGCGGCCCGAACCGGCCTCGCGGAGCCCGTGCTCGCGCTGCGACTTCGTGCCGCCGGCTCGTTCAAGCTCGACGAATTGCTGCTGGTCGGGAGTGCGCTGGGCTGCGATCCGATCGGTCTCCTCCCTACCGCCGGACATGCTCGGGACCGGGCGGAGGTGTCCGCGTGATCGACGTCCTGATCGTCGGTGGCACCTGGGCCCCGTATGGCGAGAGCGTGACCGACACCTTCTCGCGCGCGCTGGATCTGAGTCGCTTCGCACCGCGCATGATCCCGTATCCGGCCGAGTACGGCGGCAGCATGTCCTACGCGGAGAGCAGTGCGGCGGGGAAGGCCGCACTACTCGAAGCGATCGAGAAGTCGCGGAATCGTGTTGTCGTAGCCGGGTATTCGCAGGGCGCCGCAATCGCGGGCGATGTGGCCGCAGAGATCGGCCGCGGCCTGTGGCCCGGGCTCGACGTCGCCGCTTGCGCGCTCATCGCCGACCCCTTGCGCCCGGCGGGTGAATGCGTCGGCACGGATCCCGGCGGCTACGGCATCGCCGGTCAGCGCTGGGTGACGGATGTGCCGACGTACTGGGCCGCGGCGCCGGGTGATCCCATCACCGCTCTGCCCGCGGGCAACGCCCTGCGCCTGGTCGCCGATCTCTCACAGTACTTCTGTATGAACAGCCCCGAGGCCGCCCTGACCTGGGGGCGAAGTCTGGTCGACACCATCGTGCACCGCCGAATCCAGCGCTGGTGGGCGCCCCGGAACTGGAGCGCTTGGAGCGGGGCGCTGGCCTATGCCCGCGGCTATCTCACCGACGGCCGGCACACCGTCGACTATGTGCGGCACGGCCACGCCGCTCGCCTCGCCGAAACCATCAACCGGGAGATCGCCTGATGCACAGCGAGATTGATCCGAATCACCTGTACCTGGATCGCGCCGCCCTGCACGATCTCGTGCGCATGCTGCGGGAGATCCCGGAACTTGCGGTGGATCTCGAGGATGCGGTTACCCGGCGCTCTCGCCTCGGCGACCCGAACCTGCGGCTGAGTTCCCGCTCCGGTGATCAGCCGCTGCCGTTCAGCCCCGCCGCGTCGCGGGCCCGCGATCACCTGCACGGTGTGCTGGTGTCCTGGGCGCGGCTGATCTGCGAGCAGCGCGGACTCGACTATTCCGGGGGTACGTCGACGGGCGGACTGGCCCGCTGGCTGGACCGCAACGTCATCGCCCTCGCCATGACCGAGGGCGCGGAAACCGCACCCGGTGAGATTCGCGCCGCGATCCAGGCGGCGCTGCACGTCATCTGCCCGCCGACTTACCGGATCGAGGTGGATGCCGCGCAGCTCGAGGCCGCGCGCAGCGCCCGGTTGAACGTCAATGGAATCGCGACGCTCGCCAGGGAAATGGGCGAAGCATTCCAGTCGGTCACCGTTCGCAGGATTCAGACCCTGCGTGATGCCGGCAGGATTCGCCCGGTGCCGGGGCCGTGGGCGCCGGACTGGCCCGAGCTGTTCGTGGTGGGGGAGGTGCTCGAAGCTCACCTCGCGCACCCCGTGCGTAAGCGCCGGAGCAAGGCGGCGGAGCCGCACCGGCCGCTGCTGCACATCCGGGAGAAGATCGCCGGCTGAGCCCGACACCGTGGTGATCCACCGAAGTCCCAGTCCTCCAGGAGGACTGGGACTTCGTCGTTGTCGGAGAGCAGAGGTCCCGAGATGCCGAACGTGGTGCGGCGGGAGGTGTAGCCAGGGTTCGTGCTCGCGCCAGGCTGCTCGGGAACACCATCCCACCTGCGATTTCGATGAATCTTCAAGATGGGTGTTGACTTTTGAATCCGCTTAAGTGAAGCTATGTGCAGCGCCACAGTTGCGCCTTCATCCCGAGCTCACGGGAAACACACTCTCTGGCAAGAGGTTCCAACCTCGTCGGCCTCCCAAGCTCTTCACCCCGAACCCTCGATCCGCATCCGGATCGGGGGTTCGGTCGTTGAGGCCTGCCTCGCGCCTTCGAATCAGGAGCAATCGCAATGCTTTTCGGTCTCACCATCGATCAGTGGATCACCGTCGGCTCGTACATCGCGCAGCTGATCGCGATCATCGTCCCGCTACTCGTGTAATCCGCCCCGCGTCCCCTGCTTCCAGAGCGGCAAACGGGGTCCGCGGCGCTGTCGGAAGGAAACATCATGCGTATCAACAGGGTTCCCGAACCCGCTCTGGTGCGATCCGTACTCGTCGCCATCACCGGTGTCGCGGCCTACCTGCTCGGCAGACAGGTCGGCACCGAATGGATCGAATCCGCACTCACCCTCTATGGCCTGCTCACCCCCGTCATCGCGGGAGCGCTCATCCGCCCGGCCGTGACGCCGGTGCGATCACCGGGCGGTGAGGACTGAATGCAGACCTGGCTCAACCCCGACTTCGTCCAGGCGATCGGCCTGGCGATCGCCACCGTGATCGGCGCGGTCACCGCCTGGCAGGCCCGCGAGGTCGCCAAACTCCGCGAACGCGTTGTGGCCCTGGAGGATCAGGCCGCCAGCGATCAGCGTCGCTTCCGCGACGCGATCCGCCTGATCCGCGCCCTGCAACGCCACATCGACGAGCTGCTCGCCTTCTTCACGTTCCACGTCCCGGGCCAAGAGCCCCCGGCCGCGAACTACAAGATCCCCGCGACGCTCGAAGAAGAGATCTGACGGTTTCCCCCGTCGCCCAGCCCATGCGGCCGGCCCCCGAAGCCTCTCGGTAGGTACACAGCGGGTTCAGAGCCTCGCCGCATGCCCGCTCCCCAGCGCGCCCGTCTCCCGCAGGTGGTCCGCGGTCGCAGACACGGACGCGGCGCTGGGGCGCAAGGTCCCGCCCCCGGGTAGTCCCCTCACCCGGGGGCGGGACCTCAATCCACACGATTCCGCGCCCGGGGAAGGGCGCGGAATCGGTCATGCCCTGAATCGGAAGGACCGAACCCTATGTCCGGCAAGGAAGTAATTAGTTCCGTCAGCTTCGGCCACCAGCCACCGCCGTCGTCGGACTACGTGGAAACCGATACCGGCCAACTGGTTACGCCGGAGTTCCTGTCCTTCCTCCAGCAGACCCTGACCGGCAAGCTGGCCGAGCACAAGCCCGACGAGACCCTGGATCCCCAGGTTCGCGCGCTCGCCGAGGAACTCTCGATCATCCACCTGCCGGAGTGGTACAGCGAGGTGGGCCGAAAACTCGCCGACCCCACGGTGACCAGCATCAAGCAGGCGACCCGCGTAGCCGAGTACCTCGTAAAGCGCGGTGTCCGAGTACATCCCGACCTCGAGGAGATTCGCTGGACCCCCACCCCCCTCGGTCCGCCCGGCGCCTTCGACACCGGCATGCACATCACCCGCGATGAGAACGGCGAGTGGCCCCTTCCCGATCCCGAGTCCTTCTACGACCTCGAAGAGATCCAGGTCAAACAGACCGAGGAAGGCATCTGGTCCGCGACCCATCCCCGCGGCCTCTCCGCCGAGGCCCCCACCAAAACCGATGCCTACGCCGCGATGGTCGACCAGCTTCGACAGCGGATCGAACAGGCTCGGCGCGCTCGTGAGGAGTGATCATGACGAGCACTCTCTACGAGCCGGCTAGCCCGCCCCCCTGGGTCGGCCAGCGGTCGGCGGCTTGGAACCTGCTGACAGCTGACGGCATTGCGCAGTCGAGCCCAGCCGATGGTGCGACCACCGGGGGAAGGGTTCACAACGTCTCTGTCAGGGATGGAGTGGCGGCCGCACTGGAATACGCACGTACCCGAAACGTCCAGGAGTTGCTGTCGGGATCTGCCGGCAATCAGGTGAAACCTATCGCCGACCCATTGGATGCGCTGATCGATCCGGGTCCGTCGCCCGCTGACATCGGTCCGCCCAAGCCTCTGGCGGAGCTCGCTGTACCCGTCTCGGAGGACGAGCGCGCTACAACTCCGCCCAAGACCGAGAGTCCGCCGAAGATAGGCGTGCCCCCCGGGTCACCGGGTGCTGATGGAAAGACGCCCGACCTGCCGGACGTCCGCGCAGATATCCGGCCGGTTACGCCGCCCAACCAACCTGCGGTAGAGCAGATCACGCCGCTACCCGAGGGGATTACCCCCGAAATGGCGGTTCTCCTGGGGGTGGCGAAGACACCTGAACCAACGCCACAGCCGCTGGATCTTCTCGATGTCGTCGACATCGGCGCTCGTGGGCTACCCGGTCCGGGCAACGCTCGAACGCTGCCGAGCAGTATCACGCTGGAGACGAATGCCGAAGGCACCGCGATGGTCTGGAAAGCCCCATCCGGAGATTCGTTCACGACCGCGCCGCCGTCGATCAAGCGGATTGTCCAACAGGCGGATCTGCAGAAGTACAACGAGAACGCGGTGGGACTTCTCCCCGCTGATCCCTATCGTCCATCGTCGTACACCGGTATCGGTGCGGACGGACCGGTCGAGATTCGCATGCCTTCCCCCGCTCCGGCACCGGCGATGCTCAACGACCCGACGCCGGCCGAGGTAGTTCAAATCCAGCGCCCCGACGGAACATTCGGCTTTGGCGTAGTGAACGCCGCTGGCCAATTCCTCTACGAGTCCGACGCGATCGGGCGAGAGGTTGCCCCGCCAGAGGTCGAAAAGCGTTGGTGGGAGCATGGCGTTTCCTTCGGCGCGGGTCTAGCCAACCCGGTGGTCGAGTCCGTGAAGGATCTCGGCGCCAAGGTTGGCATCGGTGGTCCCGGCGTCAAGAAGGCGTGGCTGGACACCTTCTACGGCATGGGTTCCCTCGTCGGCCTCGGTGCCGAAGGTGGTCCGGGGGTGTGGGATTCATGGAAGGCCCTCGGCAAGGACACCTTGGCCTGGGACGACTGGGCAAACGGTGACTACGCCTATGCCTTGGGCAAACTCACCTTCAACGTCGGCTCTCTCTTCTTCAGCGGAGGTACGGCGGCCTTCCTGAAGCTGGACAAACTCGGTTCCAGCACGCCCCACGTGAGAGTCGATGCGCCGGATAAACCGGATCGAATAGCTTTCCCTAACTTGCCAATCAGGGCAGGCGATAAGCCTGAGGCCGATCGACCCAGTGCAGTCGGAGACCAGCCGCCGCAGCCCAATGACAACCAGCCCGACCTCAAGGGAGGCTCAACACAACCTGATGTCGACGCCTCACCCTCCCCGAATCCCGCCTCCCTGAACCCCTCGCAGGAACCGTCGCTCGACTCACCCAGCATCGCGCCGGATTCGAGCATCGCACCCAAACCGAACTTGTTCAACGGAATCGGCAACTTGCTTCAACAGCCCGGAAACCATAACGGTCTTACCGGGAGGCTGGATTACGAAAAGACATCCAACGGTCTCGCTCAAAAACCGTTCAGACAAGACCCGCTCGTCGGTGCATCTGTCCCCAGACGAACACCGGACAAGGTTGATCGAGATGCAGCGACACCCGACAGAAGTGACGATGCAGAGCCTATTCGACTAAGCAGTGATCGCGATGGAACGCCCGCCAAATCGGACCCTGTCACGGCCGAAACCGACGCGGTATTCAATCTCGAAGATCGTGGGACATCTAGATCGGGAGGCTCGGCGCAGTCTGGCCGTGAATCGAATGATGGTGAGACGCGCCGTCGGCCACCGCGCCGCCGCAGAGGCAACCGGCCCAACAACCAAGACCGGACTCCGCGTTCGGCGAGTAACAACCGGCGAACACCTGAAGAAATTGCGAAGGAGCGGCAGGAATATGTTGCGCGTAGATTGGATGAGATAAAAAATGGCGGCCCGAAGGCGCATGGTTATCAACGTCATTTCAATATACCTCCGCAGCATTTGATAGAGCGCCTCGGCGAGCCTGTTTGGCGGGATCCCAACAATCCTGGTGTTGATCCGGAACTGAAAGGTAACGGATTTGTGAATGCTCGCAATCATATCGATCCAGCTAGGCCGAGGCCGACTACGGAGAGGGAGAAGTTGGAGTTCGAGCGCGACAAGTATAAAGATATGTACAAGAGTGGAAGACATTCAGTAGGCGCATTTGCTACTTCGTTCACGGATGGTGATGCGTTTGTTAGAGCGGCTGACTACGCTCTCGAGGAGTATAGGCGCACGCAGAGGCTTGTGGTGAGGCCCTTCTCTATTGAAGATGCACTTGGCCCTGACGGCCATAAGGCATTCATTGGATACTATTTCGATCCGAATCCTCCACATAGTCCGCTTCCGATTGACTTCCGAAGGGGAAAGATTTCCGCTGAGTTCAAGTTGGACGAAAACGGCGACCCGTACCTGTATACTATGTATGCCGATCCTCACCCCAATAGACACCCCTGATGGAGAATTCATGAAAGACGAGTTGGATTACATTATTGGCTCGATGCATCATGAACGACTTTATGACTGGTCCGAATCGGCGAAGGCTCAAATTGCCCATGCGCCGTTTCTGGAACTTAATCCGGAGTTCCCATCTCGTTTGCGTAACCAATATCGCGAACTACTTGATTCTAGATACCTATCGGTCCGTGACTATGTTCAAATTACGGGCGTTCAGTTTCGTGACGAGGATGCGCTCTATGAGTTCTTGGAAAAATCTTATAAATATATTTTCGATATCGAAAAATTTGACGAGCCGCCATATCCGGAACTTGGATAGGGCTGCATGTGGAGTGCGAGGATTCGCAACTTTGCCGAAAGGTGTGTAAGAGATGGTGGAGAGAATACAATTTTCGGATATTGAACGGGTCGTAGTTGATTTCTTGGCATTTCAACTCGCGGAGGCAGGTGCGGGAGCCACGGTCGTCAAGACGGTTTCCGAGCCGCGCCTTGGACGTGTGGTGAGGGTGGCTCGGAATGATCGCAAGGCCCGGTTGGATGTCGAGGACAGAGTGGGGCGTCGTGGCGCTCACCTAATCCTCGACCGCCCCCGAATCGCCTTCGAATGCACCGACGACGCCGGCAACGCGGCCGAACTGGCCGCGCTGGTGCGCAGCATCGTGAACGCCGCAGCCCCCGGCTACATCGGCCCCGTGTGGTGCGACCACATCGAGGACGCCGGCATGGAGAACGACACCGACCCGGTGACAGCCGCCCCGCGGTACACAATCGTCACCGACCTGATCGTGCGGGGAACAGTCCTCGCGTGACTCCCCCGAAAACGCGGGAGTAACAACTGAATACCCATCCCTAGGGCCTGCGCAACATTCCCAAGGGAGATAAGAAAATGGCTCTGCCCTCCAGCAAGTTCATCGGCGCCGGCACCCCGAACATCGCCGTTACCGGTGGTGTTCTGGTCGCTCCGCTGGCTTCCGCGCTGCCGACCGGCGCGGCCGGCGTCATCGATCCCGCGTTCAAGGCGCTCGGCTATGTGTCCGAGGACGGCATCGAATCGCTGGGTGAGCGTCGTATCGAGTCCGTGAAGGACTGGAACGCCGACATCATCGCGCAGCTGCAGACCGAGCACTCGGTGCGTTTCGGTCTGACCCTGTACGCCGTGTGGGACAAGGACGTTCTGGGCGAGGTCTTCGGCCCGAGCAATGTCGTGCCCACCGCCGCCACCGCCACCACCGGTGCGCTGTACACGGTCAAGGAGACCGGTACCCCGCTGCCGCGTCGCTCGTGGGTCTTCGACATGGTCAACGAGGACAAGAAGCTGCGGATCGTGCTGCCGAACGCCAAGATCACCGCGGTCACCGAGAAGAAGTTCGTGTCCACCGAACTGGCCGGCTTCACCATCACCGTCGAGGCGTTCAAGGACGACTCGGGCGTGAAGGCGTACCGCTACCTGGACGACGGCATCAAGACCGTCTGATCCCGGCGGTCCCAGCGACCGTCTCAATTCCGGCGGCATCAGCCGCCATTCCCTGACAGGGCTCGATTCCGTATGGATCGAGCCCTGTCGGCTGACGGCACTCAGCTGTCCAAAATCCCCCAACGGCGGCGGTTATCAAACCTATGCGCAGGCCCGCCCGCCGCCGTTGGGACCTTTTGCTCTGAACACCGTCACGACCTTCACAATCCGAACTCGAAAGGGTCTGCGTAACAATGACTTCCCCCAAAGCCCCCATCACCATCGCCACCCCGACCAAGGTGAAGGACGACTTCTTCTACCGCGTCAACGGCGTCGAGATCCAGCTGCCGTCGCTGTCCTACCTGAAGCCGGGCCTGGTGCGCCGCATTCGCCGCCTGGGCGATGTGGACGCGATGTACACCCTGCTGGAAATGGCTGTCACCCCCGAAGCGCTTGCGGCCCTGGACGATATGGATCCGGACGCCTACCACGAAATGCTGGAGGCCTGGCGCGCGCACTCGGGTATCAGCCTGGGGGAATCCTAGGCCTCGATGCTCTGATCGAAGAGCATTCCGAGGCAATCGAATACGACCTGATCGCACTCGGCCTCCGGCTCCGCACGCTCGGCCAGGAAACGCTGACCTGGGGTGACCTGCGGGCCATAGTCAGGTGCACGCCAACGGATTCCGCGTTCCAGCGCTCCGCCAACCCGGACGCCTATCGCTGGCAGTTGGACCAGTATCTGCTCGCGGATATGGCCGACTGCCTGCGCTGGCTGGTGTGGTCCAAGACCGATGACGCCAGGAACGGGCGCAACCGGCCCGAGCAGATCGCGCGGCCGGGACTCGAATCCAATCGCGAACGGGTCGGCACCGCCATGGGCGTCAACCAGATGAACGAGTTCCTCGGCTGGGGCTGAAGAGTCCATGGGCTCCATCGCCGGTGGCCGGGCACGCGAACAGTCAGCCCAGAAAGTGGATGTGAATTGTGGACAAGCAACGCCCACCGGCAATGAACCTGCCGGACATTCTTGCGATGACAACCAGCGGCCGGCCGCCGTCGGGGAAGAAGATCGCACTTCCCAGCGGCGCGGTATGGGAGGGCGGTCCCACCCCGGGGACCTCGCTCATCACCCTGCCCGACGAGGATCCGATTCTCGTCTCCGAGGACGGCGGGATCGCGCCGAACGCCATCGTCGGCCGCACCGGCCCCTTCGGCGCACTGACCCGAGCCTTCGAGGAGGTGCTCGGGCATGTGCCGAGCTTCTTCACGAATCGGATGGCCTCCGAAGCCCTCAACCTATTGCGCGGCGTAACGGAACCTGCGAACACCGAGACCGAAACCCGGATTCTCAAAATCAGTTCCAAGACCACGCTGCTCAATCCGGGGAAGCGGAGCGGAAAGCCCGGCTCGGGCGAGACCATCGTCGAAGAGATTCTGGGGCAGGGGAACTCGGCGGGCGATGCGCCGATCCCCATTCGCCGGGCCTACGGCGGCCCCATCCATCGCGAAGAGCAGGCCCTGCTGCCCGGCGGCATGATCACCGGGTCGGGCGGCTCCACCGAGGACAAAGTCCTGGTGGCCGCGTCACCCGGTGAGTTCGTGGTCAATGCCGCGGCGGCGGACAACGTGCTGCCGCTGCTGGAATTGCTGAACTCCGGCTGGGTGCCGTCGGCGCAGTTCCTGACCGGAATGCTGAACGGGGTCGGCTCCGCCGATCCATCGGCCACGGCGAATCCCGGTCAGTGGCGCGACATGCTCGGCCAGGGCGTGGTCGCGGACGCCCTGGGCAGCCTCGGCAACGCCGCGATCGACGCGGGTGCGTGGGCCGGATCCGCGGTGGGTTCGGCGCTGTCGCCGCTGTTCGCACCCGGTGGGCCGCTGGCCGCACAGCCGGGCGCGGGTTCCGCGCCGTCGGTGCAGAGCCCGCAGTCCTCGACTGATTCGCCGATGCCATTGACGGCATCGATGCAGGCCACACCTTCCGGGATGCTCGGCAATCTCGCCGGTTTGACCGGTGGAGCGGGTGGCGCGGCCGGTGTCGATGCCACCGAATTGGGCTCTCTCGGAGCAGCTCTCGGATCCGGCGTCACCAGCGCCGCGACCGTGGCCGGTGGTCGCGTGGGTGCGGCCCTCGGCGAGGTCGTCAGCCGGATGCTCGGTCCCGCCGGTGAGATGGCTCCGAAGATCGGCGAACAGCTGGGCCAGCTGATCGGCTCGAGGTTCGGCGGTGAGCTGAACACCTCTATGACCCTGCGCGCGGAGCTCGGCGGACAGCCTGGCACCAGCCTCGGATCGAGTAGCGGACTCGGCGCCGGAACCACTGGTGGCGAAGGCATTCCGTCGGTCACCGACGGCACACCCGTGGATACGGGCTCTGGCCCGGAACCCACTTCCGGCGACAGCGGCGACCCCAATTCCGTTGTAACCAGCGCCGGGCCGTCCGCTACGACAGGTGGTGGAACCGAGGATTCGAGCACGGCTCGCTGGCAGTACATACCGCCGAGCGCGGATGGTAGTACCAACGGCGGTTGGGCGTACCTGACCCCCATCCCGAACGTCGACCGGACCGGTCTGCCCCGCGATATGCAGCTGTCGGCACTTATCGAGGACCAGCCCGACACAACTCGCTGGGTGAGTGGCACCAAGAGCCTGAGTTCGATTCTCGGCGGCAATTCAGACGCCCAGGAGCTCAAAGACGAAAGGCACCGGTACAACCCCAGCGAAGGAAACTTCACCGATCTGGTCAAGCTGGCTGCCAACGACTGGGGAACCAATGTCGGCAACCTGCTGAAGCCCATTTTGGGCGATCAAGCACCGGAAGCCCTGGGCAATCTCGCGCAATCGCTGCTCACGCCCCTCGGGGAGGCATACAGCGCGGCCGATCCCGACAAGAACTGGACGAACACGCTCGGCCAGTGGATCAGCAACCTGACGGGTGTCCCGTGGAAGCCAACCGGCACCGGCGGCTCGAGCACCGCCACCCAAATGACCAACGAACAGCAGATCGGCTACAACGCACTGACTTCCGCTGTCTCCGGCCTGCAGCAACACGGCCTGCTGGGCGGCCTGACCGGAGCCATCTCCGGCGCGGCTTCCACCGCGGGCAGCGTGGTCGGCGGCGCGATCGGCACCGCCATCGCGCCCTTCCTCGGCCCGGCCGCCCCACTCGGCCCCGTCATCGGCCAGTTCCTGGGCTCGATGGCCGGCGGCATGCTCGGCGGCCAGCTCACCCGCCGTATCGAATGGGCCGGAAACGCGGTCAAAGAGCTGGTCGGAACCGGTTTCGGGCTCACCGATCTGGCCGACGGCCCGGGCGGCCACACCGTCCGCGGCGATATCTACAACTTCAACGGAACAGACCCCAAAAGCGCGTCTATCGCGGTGGAGCGGGTGCGCCGGCGCCGGGCAGTGGCGCAGCAACGCGGAGGAGGCATGGGGCGATGACCCACCAACTATTGGAAACCCACGGCACGAAGGTCGTGCTGTGGGACGTGAACGGCCGGGTGTGGCATCTGTCCGGCACCAATGCCGGGCGCGAAGGCGTGCGCCTGTCGCAGCAGGCCGGATACATGTTCGCCCCCGTGCAGCTGCTGATCTCGGAAGGCGCGCGCCAGGACGGCGCGACCTTCGTCCGCTCGGTACGCGCGAAGAAGGAATGGGACTTCCTGGTCGTCATCTCCGGCGACGCGAAAGGCGCGGGCGCGGACCCGATTCGGGACTTCCACGCCGTGCACGACGCGTGGTTCCGGGGCTGGTCCACCGATAAGCCGGTGACCGTCGGGTACTACACCCGCCACCAGGGCTGGCGATTCCAGCAGGCGCAGTTGGATTCCGCACCGGAACCGGTCGGCGACATCGATCCGGCGCGCAACGCCACGGCCGGCTACAAGATGTCGGCCACGGCGATGGATCCGCTCGAGCGGCATTTCGACGAGAACCAGGTGTGGACCAACACCTCCGGCCTGGACGAGGGCATCGTCCGGCTGCGCAACGCGGCCGACCAGCCCGTGTGGCCGCGCTACACCATGAGCGGACCCGGGCGCTGGTCGATTCTGGATCCGTTCGAAGGCGACCTGCTGCGTATGGTGCAGACCCCGACCCTGCAGGCCGGCGAGACGCTGCGCATCGACACCCATCCGCGGCATCGGACCGCGCTCGTGTACACCGGTAGCAACTCGAAGGGCCGCAATGTCTGGGGCCAGCTCGCCGGCCGCCGCTGGCTGCAGCCCATGCAGCCGTGGAGCACCACCGACATCACCGTGAAGGTGGAGGGCGGTACCACCGCCTCCAGCATCGTCGCGACCGTCACGCCCCGATCCTCGAGGCCGTTCTGATGAGCGCGGCCACCTGGGATCCGCACGCCGAAGTGCGGCGGATGGACGAGGCGTTCCAGGCGGATCAGGAACAGGCGCGCAATCCCGATGTGCTGGTGCGCTATTGGAACAAGTTCATGCAGGAGGTGGGGGAGGAGCACAGCTACCTCTCCCTGGAATTCACCTACCCGCGCAATTCCGCGGGCGGCCTGAAGATGATCTGCCCCCGGGACATGGTGCACTTCGATCACCTGTTCAACAACGAGGACGGCGAAGACGCGACCATCCCGATCACCGTGAACACCAAGGGGTTCCGGTGGGACGGCTATATCACCAAGGCTTCCATCGTCCGTGACGACAACGGCGTCGAGACGGTCGACATCGAAGCCATCCACGCCTGGAATCACATCGCGACGATCTGCTGCTGGGCCTCGCCGTTCGCCCCGGTGCTGGCCCAGTTCCCCCGGCACCACATTCTGTTCGGCCCGGTGCGCACGCTGGTCACCACGTATCTGACGATGAATCTGATGCGGTTGCAGGCCCCGGGCTGGGCGCCGACGAACGCCGACGGCAAGCCGATGTGGGAAGGTGTCGGCGATTCGCTGTTCCCCATCGCCGTCGTACCGGTCGATCCCCTGCACGACACCAGCCGCTGGAGCGCCGCGTCGGCACGATTCGATATGGCGGACAAGCTGTTCCAGCCGATGCTCGAGGATTCCGGCGTCATGCTCACGGCCCGGTTCTTCCTGCCGGGCGAGGATGAACAGCCGGCGCCGCAGTGGTTCTTCCTGGACAAGCCGACCGTGGTCCTGGAGACCGTCGACAAGTCCGGCGTGACGGGCGATACCGGCACCCTGCTGGACGGGATCAAGTCGTGGATCGAGGAATTCGCCGATGACGGCACCACGCCGAAGCGCTATCCGAAGTTCGATTCGACCACCGAGTACGAGGCCGTCTACGGCCAGCCGGGCAAATTCGGCACCACCAAGAACTTCCCCTGGGTCTGGTACTTCGAAGGCGAATACTCGGGCATCGGCGCTTCCGAAGTAGCACTGCACAAGCCGACGGCCACGGACATCATCATCGGCGGGCGTTCCCCCGGCTGGGTGAACGCCGGCATCGAAGTCGTGATCAAGGGCCTGCTGTCGCTGATTGGTCTGGACTTCCTCTATCGCGGCCAGCTCAACGACGTCTTCCTCGCCTGGATGGTGTACCGGGACTCCGAACGCGTCCGGCGCGCCGGGCCCTATGCCTTCCGCGAGCTGTACATCACCGGCAGCGACAAGGCCTTCAACCTCGACGGCCTGGTCGCCGCACGTCAGGGCCTGCACCTCACCCGCGGCTACACCAGCCACAAGGTGACCATCGAGGACAACGCACCCTATCTGCTCGGCCGCGACTTCGGCCTCGGCGACCAGATCGGATTCGCCATGGGTCAGCTCGTGTTCACCGACTATGTCACCGAGCTGACCTTCACCGACAACCGCGAAACCGCGGCGGTCTGGCAGATCACGGTCGGCGACGGATCCGACGAGGAGGACTCGGTGGTCAAGGCCTGGCAGCGCCTGGGCCGCTTCGCCTCCGCCATCAAGGATCTGTCCACCGATGTCGGCGCCGATCTCGACCTGCTCATCTTCTAATCCCGCTGAGAGGAAACACCATGGCGGACATCAGCTTTCCCGCCCATCTCACCGTGGATCGTCAGCCGGACGTGGATGGGCTGCCGATTCTGAACGCGACATTCACGGTCTCGGACGAGGTGGCGGCGCTCGAGCTGCCCACGGGTCCCGTCGGCCCGCGAGGGCCGAAAGGGCGTCCACGCACCACATTCCGGAAGATGGGAGCGATCGCCAACGCCGCGGCCCGGCCCACCGGTCTGGGCGTGGACGATCGCGGTAGGTGGTGGCATCGGACCGACGACGACGGCATGGACGTCTGGGACGGGACTCACTGGCAGCATTCGCCGCACGCCGTCGGCCCGCAGGGGCCGGTCGCCGCGCGCAATACGATCGACGTCGCACCGACGGTGCACAATCCCAAGCTCACGGTTCCCGCTGTGGAACTCGTCGGCAAAGGCGCCGATCAGCAGTTGAAGGCGACCGCGCCTGCGGGACTTCAGGGACCCAAGGGACCGGCTGGGGTATCAGGCGCCATCGTCAGCTCGCCGGACTACGACGATTCCACCAGTCCGGCACCCGGGTCCGTCTTCGCCTATCACCGTGCGTCGCAGCAGTTCCGGCCGACTCCGCCGCCGCTGGGCACCGGTCCCTGGTCCTGGTTCGGCAACGAATTCGCCGGTGATCAGGAACCCGACGTCCCGGAATTGACGGTCGGAAACTTCACCGTGCCGGCGCAGTCGTTCGCGTGGCGTCCACTCGTTCAGGGACACGTCTACTACGGCGGCGCCAGCCCGACGGAGGTGACGGTGCGCCTGAACTATCCGACGGGTGAAGTGCTGGCGGCAACCCGCCCGAGTCAGGGCGGGTACCTGTATCTGCCCCTGCTCCCGACCTATCGCGAGGACCAGACGGTCAAGACGCTCTCGCCCACGTCCACCTTCGCCACCGTTCCGGCCGGTCAGCCCGCGAAGTTCGTGGTGCAGCTGACCCGGCTCCCCAATGGCAGCGGAAAAATCTGGTGGTCGCGCGGCGGAGCGTCGCTGGTCGTCCACGCTCAGCCCCTCTGAAGGAGGTGACATGTCCACCGTAAGTGAATATTTCGATTCGACGCTGGTGCGCGGCATCGACGAGGGGATCGGTTCCCCCGGGGTCGTGCAGTCGTTCCACGGGACCCCGCGTGACGGGGCACTCGAACTCATGACGGGAACACCCGGGCCGCTCGGGCCGCAGGGCGAACCCGGCGCGGCCTTCCGCTGGGAAGGCGACATCGCCGATCAGGCCGCTCTGACCGCGCTGGCGACCAAGCTCGGGACCGCGCAGGCCGGCAAGACCTGGCGGGTACTGGCGACCAACACCCTGATGTACTGGAACGGAACGAGTTTCGACTCCTTCGCGGACGCGTTCGGGGCGCCGGGCCCGGATGGTCAGCCGTGTGTGCTCGACATCGGGACGGTCGAGACCGGACCCGTCGGCTCGGACCTGGCGGTCACGATCACCGGGACGAAGCCGAACCTCGTGCTGAATCTGACCGTGCCGCAGGGCGTCAAGGGTGAGAAGGGCGTTCCGGGCGGTCCCGGACCGATCAGGCAGGCGCCGGACTACGCGAACGGCACGCACGCCGCACGCATGGTTCCCGCATGGGACGGCGCGGGCCAGAAATGGAAGCCGCGTCCGCACCCCGGTCTGCGCGGACCCTGGTCGATCATGGGTACCCAGGCCTGGGACGGCGGTGCGGGGTTCGCCCCGTCCATCACCACCACCAATGCCACCCCGATCACCGTCGCACAGCTGAAAATTCCCGCGCAGGATGTGGATTGGCGTCCGGTGATCACCGGCGGCGTCCTGGTCTACACCTCCGAAGCCATCGGCAACTTCAACACGCGTATCGACGCCGAAGTGCGCATCGATGCCGCGAACGGCCAGATCGTCGCGCTCGGCGCCGGCTTCCCCTTCGGCGCCGACAGCTACTGCTACTTCCAGCCGCACTTCGGCACCCAATCCATGACCCCGGAAAGTCCCGTCGGGCTGATCCAGGCGGGCCGGGCCATCACGTTGTACGTCGTGCTGGCGCGGAATCTGGGCGGCTCCACCTACTCCTACCGGCAGGACAGTGCCCAGATTCTCTGCTGGGCGCGACCTGTCACGGCCTCGTGAGCCGGAGAGCACAATGACCAACGAACAGCACATCGTCTACGACGACAACATCATGATCACCATGCACGGTGTCTCCGATTCGATCGGACTCCCGTACACCGTGAACCCGCTCGAACTGGTCGATCGGGAGGCTCTGATCGAGCTGCGCGAAGGTCCCGCCGGCGGCCTCGGCCCCGAGGGCGACCCCGCCCGGCCCTGGCAGTGGCGCGGCGACGCCGCGAATCCCGCTGCGCTGCAGGCCCTGAATCTCACGACGGCCGACGCACGTTCCGCGTGGCGGGTCGTCTCGGAGAACGCCATCTACTACTGGACCGGCTTGGAGTTCATCGCCTTCGCCGATGCGTTCGGGCAGCAGGGCAAGCCGGGCCCTGCGAACGTCCTGACGGGTTCCGCTGTCGCCGGTGCGCCCGGTTCGAGCGCGGCGGCGCAGATCACGGGTTCCGCACCCGGCCAGCACCTCTCGATCACCTTCCCGCGCGGTGAGCGCGGCGACGCCGGGGATCCGGGAGCCGCAGGCCGCATCCAGGACGCCGACGACGTCCTCATCGACGCGGAACACCCGCTCGGACAGGACTATCTGCTGGCGTGGAACACCACGCTCGGCAAGTTCGTCCCCACCCCGAGTCCGCGACCGGGTGGTCCGTGGGCGGTCGCGAAGAATCAGTTCTCCGGCGGCACGAACCTCAACGACCCCAAAGTCCTTGCGGCCATCACGATTCCCGGACAACCGACCGCGTGGCGGCCGCGCGTGCAGGGTTCGGTACGGGTTCGCCCGGAGGGCGGCGGGTTCGGTACCCGCGCCGATGTCGAAGTGCGAGTCGGCGGCCCGAGCGGCGCCCTCGTCGGCTACGGCTACGGCTACGACATTCAGAACTGGGACTGGGCACTGATCGGCCCGCGGTTCGACTTTCCACCAACGCAGGCGAACGGATTCGGTGTCATCCAGCCGAATCAGACCATCACGTTGTATGTGATCGCGAAGCGGGTCAAGGGCGATCGGTCGTTCGCGGTCGACAACACCGGGGCTCAGCTGATCGTCTACGCGGATCCTGTCTGATCGGCGGCCGTTCGGGCCCGATCACGCGCCGCCGGCGTCGAACTCGGCGCGAGGCGCGTAGACAGCGCTTTCTCTCACGGTTCATCCACGAGCCGTTCTGTTTGCTTCGCGGGCACGCCGACGTCGGCGTGCCCGCATTCTCGAAAGGACCAATCTCATGGCTGATCTTCCTCCGCTGAAGTACGGCAAGGTCATCGGACGCTTCCTCGCCAATGTCGCCGACGGCCCCGATCTCGGCGATCTGCCGGAGTTCCTGCCGCTGGCGGGCAGCGTCACCTTCACCGCGGACGCGCCGAAGGTGCTCGTCGCGGGCGCTCAGCCGGCACCGGCTACCTACGTGCAGCTGCCCGAACACTATGTGTGCCAGCTGGACGAATTCGGCTACCTCACCTGGCGGGGCAAGCGCGGCGTGCGCCTGGTCGCGCCGGGTGCGGCGACCAATCCGACGGAATGGACGTGGCGGGTCTCGTTCGACCTGAACTACGACGGCCGTCAGATCCCCATGGACGCATTCAATTTCGAGGTCGGCGAGTACGTGGCCGGGTCGAACCCGGAGAATCCGGATGAGGGCTCCTCGGGTCTGGTCGATCTAACCCTGGCCGCTCCGGTGCCCGCCAGCGCCGGCAATGCCGTTGTCCGCGGTGAGCGTGGCGCCGGGGTGCAGATCGACGGTCAGGTCGCCGCGTACAACCAGCTGCCCGCCGCTCCGGCCGAGGGCACGCAGTACGTGGTCACCGCCGATGGGCTGCTGTACGTGTACCACGCGGCCGCGGGCGGGTGGACTCCGAACGGTCAGGGCATCGTCATCCGTGGCCCGGCGGGCACCACCGCGTGGGCGGGCATCACCGGCAAGCCGACCACCTTCGCGCCGACCATCGGCGCGACCGCGACGACCGCGGTCGCCGGTGACGACGCACGGTTGAACGATGCCAGAACCCCACTGCCGCACGCGCATCCGGCGAGTCAGATCTCCGACTCCACCGCCACCGGCCGGGCCGTCGTGACCGCTGCGGACGCAGCCGCCGCGCGCACGGCGATCGCGGCGGTCGCCAGCACCGACACCAGACTGACCGACGCGCGGGTGCCGACCGCCGCCGGGCAGATCTACGACATCGCGTTCAAGTCCCACACCGGAACCCGCGCCGTGGGCGCGGGCAATGTGATGCCCGAGGGTCTGCGCATCGAGCGGGCGATCAGCATCTCGTCGATCACCTATCGCGGCGAGACCGCGGGCACCGGCAACCTGGTCGCCGAACTCCGCAAGAACGGCACCACCGTTCCCGGTACCGCCGCCACCATCGCGGCGGCCGGGCACGCGACCGACACCGTTGTCACCACCGGTACGCCGTGGGCCTTCGCCGTGGGCGATCGGCTCACCGTGTTCATCACCACCGCCGACAGCCCGGCGGGTAAGGGGCTGCAGGTGAGCCTGAAGGGGGTGACTTCCTGATGGCATTCATCGTCGTCACCGGCGGAGAAGGATTCATGCCGTCCGGCATGACCAAGAACGGTACGTTGAAGATGAGCGCGACCTGGACCGATGTCGCTTCGTGGACGGCGGATACCACGGGGTACCCGGGTTCGAATCTGTCAGGCAACGGTGTGCGTGTGCAGGGCGGCAACGGCAATGCCACGATCACCGTCAACCTGCCGTTCTCCGGCGGCACGAACGCTCCGACGCAGCAGGCGCGGATCATGGTCAACAATGTCTTCCTCGTGAACGGACCGCAGGTGCCGACAGCGAACTCGGGCACGCTCACCGCAACGGCCACCGGGGTCACTCTTGCCGACGGCGACGTGGTGACGGTGCAGGCCATGTGCACCGCGCAGTTCACGAACTGGGAGAGCACCATATCGGCAGGCACCGGCACTTACGTGCGAATCACGTAGGGCGGTAACCCATGTCCTGGACCGGAGACCCGACATGGCTCGCGGATGTGCTCCGCGAAGCCGGACTACGGGTCATCGAACATGACGGCTGGCGCGAGCGCGGTCACGGAGACTTCCGTGACCTGCGCGGCGTGCTGTGCCACCACACCGCGGGCGGCGGCACCCAAGACTGGCGCATCGTCCAGTACGGCCGCCCGGACCTGGAAGGCCCACTGGCCCAGCTGGTTCTGGAACGCGACGGTACCTACCGCGTGATCGCGGCGGGTGTCTGCTGGCACGCGGGCCGGGGCTCCTGGCCCGGCTGGCCGACCGACAACGCCAACTACCACGTGATCGGCATCGAGGCGGTCTCCCGGGGCGACGGATCCGATTGGACCCCGGCGCAACTCGACGCCTACAAGCGTGGCTGCGCCGCGATCCTGTCCCGCATCGGCCGCACCGCTGACGACTGCGTGGCCCACCGCGAGTACAGCCGCGAAGGAAAAATCGACCCCGCCGGCATCGAGATGGATTCGTTCCGCCGCGATGTGCAGGCCTTCATCGACGGAGAGGACGCGCCGATGAGCGCAGCCGAAGTCAGTCAGATTCAAGAGTTCATCACCGCGTACTGCGGCCCGATCGGCGCCGACGTGAAGGACATCCGCGAGCAGCTCTGCGGCGAGTCCCAGCGCGACACAGGCGAGTTCGACGGCTGGCCCCAGCTCGGCAACCGCACCCTCGTGGACGCGGTCGCTGACATCCTGACCCGCCTGGAACACCTGGAGAAGTAGGAGGATTCATGCCCGCGAGCTCACGTTCCGTCTCGGCATGGACGCCCGGGGCACCCCGAACGCCCTCCCAAACCGGTAGCGCCCGCCGCGTCGGAAACGTCTACAACTTCAACAACATGGCCGAACAGGCCACCTTCCAGCGCGTGCAGCGCGTCAACAAGGGCGTCGCGATCAAGCGGGCCGCGAAGCAATAGGCCGGCTCGACAGCCACTTCCGAAGCCGAGCCGGCAGCGCAGCTCGAACTTCGACGGTCCGGTGCACCCAACTCCCCTTCCGCTTTTTCCATTCCGTGTACGGAACCTGGTCCTGGCAAAGGGAGCGGCGCTAGAACCACGTGGTTCGCTTACTCGCTTGCTTCGGGTTGGCTTCGGCAGGCCGGAATCAGGCGCAGCAGCCACCACGGCCGGTCTGGGAACTCCGGGCTGTAGAGGCGAACGAGCAGCGGGTGGACCTCGTTGTCGGCGGGATCGCGGACCAGGATTCGATCGCGAAATTGGTCGGCCTCCGGAATCGTGGTCGCCCACATCCGTTCCCACTCCGGGGATTTCCCGCAATTCTCGATCAATTCGAGGGTGTGGACATCTGTGGACGGATCGGGCGTCAGGGTCCGGAACGCGCAGACCAGGCGGTGGGCCTCCTGGCGCCACTGTGGGACGACCGCCGGTGCCGCCGGATTCAGCAGGATCCACTCGATCAGGTTGGTTCCTGGACCGGTGCCCGGGAAGGCGTGTTCGAACGCCAGGTTCACCGCCACGGCGGTGAACGCCGGTATCAGGAAGAAGCCGGCCGGGTGGCCCAGGCTTTCGAGGTCGTCCAGGTCAGCGGGGGTCGGCACCGGTGTCGGCGCGTCGTCCGTGGTCAGCATCCCCGGCAGGCTCAGGTTCAGGATGTGCCGCCGTTGCAGTGGCGGCACGTTCAACCCGTCGAACAGGATCCGCAGGTTCGCCAGCGTCGTCGGCCTGGTCCCCTGTTCGATCTTCTCGATCAACGACACCGACAGGTTCACCCGGCTCGCGAGTTGCTCGCGGGTCAGGCCGGCCGCCCTTCGCTGGTGGCGAATGAATGCACCGAATGGGTTGCCGGACAACGTTTTTCACCTGTCTGCCGGGGATGGGGAGCTATTCGTTTATGAGTCCTCGCACGGATTGTGTGGACGGGGATCGTTGACCGCGTCTCGTCTGATCTTGAATACTAGAACATATGTTCGAACGATAAGCGATTCGGTAAGCGTGTCTTCAGTGGTGAGGGCGTGGTTGCCGGCGTGGCTCGATTGGGAGGCGGTCCGGTGGGCTGGATGGGCGAATGCACTGGCGACAGAGTTGGGTGGGCGATGGCCGCCGCGGGGGTGGGGCGTGGGACGCTCGCCGCGCGGACCGGTCTTCCCGAGAACCTCCTCGCCGCCCGGCTCGCAGCGCCCGCCTCGTTCCGGCTCGACGAACTCGCCCTCGTCGCCTCGGCGGTGGACAGGCGAGTAGTGGAGCTGTTGCCCTGTGTTCGAGGGCCGGCGGGGGATGTGTGTGGGAGTTGTGGTGGAACGAGGTCCGGGAGCGGCATTGCGCCGCACTCGCGAAGTAGTGGATGGGTTTGATTGACGAGAGCGGCACTCCCGAATGGGGGTGCCGCTCTTTGGCATTTGTGTTGTTGATGAATTGGGGAGAGGGCTGGGGATGGGTTGGGGATAAGTGGCGCTGGGGATTCCGGGGGGCTGGGGAGTGGTGTGGAGAGGCCGGGTGGGTGGGTTTCGGCGCTGGTGAGGCGACCCGCTTCGGATCAAACGTGATGTGCGCCATAGGTATGACTAGGTCGCTATCGGAATATCCCGGGGTCATCGGGTATTTGCGACCCAGTCGGTGCAGGTCGGGTCGAGTTGTGGTGGGGGAGAGCTACTTACGGGTAATGCGGGGAGTTGTGGAGATGTTGTGATTCACTTGATTTCTGTCGGTGGAATCCGATAGAAGTTAATCGTTGACAGGCCGCGCATTCGGCGCGGCGGGGTCGGGGAGATCGGGGTTCAATCATCATGATTCGTTCGTTCAAGAATGCCGGCCGCAAGGTGCTCGTGGGTGCGCTGGCCGCGGGGGCTGTTCTCGCCGGAGCCGGTGTGGCTTCCGCGAATGCCGGTATCAACGCGGCCGAACAGCCGGCCGTTGTTCAGCAGGTCGCCGTCGAGGTCGCGCCCGTCGCGCCCGCCGCCGCGGCGCCCATTGCCACCGATCCGAATGCGCAGAATTCGGATCCGCTGGCGAATGCCGTCGCGACCGGCGCTGCCGGTGGCGCGATCATTCACGCCGTGCTCTGCCTGCTGGTTCCGGGCGCCGGTTCCGTTGCCGCTCCGGCCTGCGCGGTCGGTGGCGCGCTGAACGGCGCACTGCTCGGCCTGCTGGTCGGCGCGCTCGCGCCGCAGGTCGTGCCCCAGGTCCTGCCCTGATACATCGGGCATCGAGAGTTTCACCCTGAACGATACGAACCCGACGGGGTTCGGTCGGTTCGAACGAATCTGACGAGGTCCGTTCGAATTTCTGAGCACCGCGTGCGGCCGCGACTGACGAGGAGCGAACGCGCGTTGCGCTCACGGGCAATACGTATCGGAACTTCCGACGGGGAGTGCCGTGCGTATTGCTTTGCAGCCCGGATTCCGTGGAATCCGGGCTCTTTTCGTTTCCGGGGGAGTTCTCCCGAGGGGACCTGTGAACCCTGGGGATGAATCCGAATTCCCGAATTCAGGACAGCGAGGTGTCGCCCCAGGATTCGGCGAGGGTGCGCAGCAGCGCCGCCAGCTGATCGCGGTCCGTGGGGACGAGCTCGGCGAGCAGGCGGGCCTCGTTGGCCACGTGCAGGGGGAGCAGCTCGTCGACCAGGGCAACCCCCTTGGGCGTCAGGTGAACTCGGATCGCGCGGCGATCGACCGCGTCGGGGAGCCGTTCGACCAGACCCTTGGCTGCCATGCGGTCGATCCGGTTGGTGATCGCGCCGGAGGTGACCATCGCCGCCCGGTTGAGCGCGCCCGCCGTGAGGCCGGTGTCCGAACCCGCGCGGCGCAGGGTCGCCAGCACGTCGAACTCCCAAAACTCCATCCCGTGCGTGGCGAAGAACGTGCGGAACTCCTGATCCAGGATGCGTGACAGGCGGGTCAGCCTGCCGAACACCTGCATGGGGGAAACGTCCACGTCGGGGCGCACTTCCCGCCACGAGTCGGTGATCAGATCAACGGCGTCGGGCACGACCGCTCCTCTCGAGTCAGATAGTTCAACGTTCAGATACTTGACGCTGAAGCATGTGGGTGCTTTTATCTCAACGTTGAGATTATCAATGAGGAGCTAAAGATGACGAGCAACCGCACCGGAGTCGCTTCCTACGCCGGAACCCTGGCCCTCACCGGCCTCGCACCGCTCGTGTGGGGCTCCACCTACGCGCTGACCACCGAGTTCCTGCCCGCGGACCGCCCGCTGTTCACCGGCCTCATGCGGGCCCTGCCCGCCGGTCTGCTGCTGCTCGCCATCACCCGCACGCTCCCGCACGGCGGCTGGATCTGGCGGGCCGGCGTGCTCGGCATGCTGAACATCGGCGCGTTCTTCCCGCTGCTGTTCCTGGCCGCCTACCGCCTGCCCGGCGGCGTCGCCGCGGTCCTCGGCGCGGCCGCACCGCTGTTCGCGCTCGGCCTGGCGGCCGTCGTTCTCGACGAACGGCTCACCGCCAGAAAGATTCTCGCGGCGGTGATCGGCATGACCGGCGTCGGCATGGTGGTGCTGCGCTCCTCGGCCGCACTCGACACCGTGGGTGTGATCGCCGGTCTCGCCGGGGCGGCGTCCATGGCGACCGGCATGATCATGACCAAGCGCTGGGGTCGGCCCGAAGGCGTTGGGCCCCTTGCGATGACCGGATGGCAGCTCACCGCGGGCGGCATCATGCTGCTGCCGCTGGCACTGCTGATCGAAGGCGCCCCGCCGGCCCTGGACGGCCGCAACATCGCGGGCTACCTGTTCCTCGGACTGGTGGGAACCGCCGCTGCCTACGCGATCTGGTTCCGCGGGCTGGCCAAGGCGAATGCCACCTCGGTCACCTTCCTCGGTCTGCTCAGCCCGCTCTCGGCCGCCGTCATCGGCTGGGTCGCGCTCGGCCAGTCGCTCGCGCCGCTGCAGATCCTCGGCATCGTGATCGCGCTGGGCGGCACCCTGCTCGGTCAGCTCGCCACCGCGCCGAAGGCGGTCGTCGCCGCCGTCGAGGAGAAGGCACCGGAGCGCGTCGCGGCCTGACAGGCCGGAATCACATACCGGCACAGCTAATTCGAACGAGCACAGCCACCCCGCGAACCTGAGTCCAAGGAGAGAAGTCATGCGTATCACCGTTTTCGGAGCCGCCGGTGGAGTCGGCGCCCGGGTCGTCGCCGAAGCCCTGAGCCGCGGCCACGAGGTCGTCGCGGTGTCGCGGAATCCGCAGCGCCTGAGCGCCCTGCCGGTGGCGGTGGAACTGCGGGCCGGTGACGCAGCCGATCCCGAACAGGTCGCCGATCTCGGCGCGGACAGCGATGTGGTGATCAGCGCGACCCGCCCGGTTCCCGGTCGCGAACACGAGCTCGCCCGGGTCGCCGCCGCGCTGCTGGAAGGCTTGGGCGGCACCGAGACTCGGCTGTTGGTGGTCGGCGGCGCGGGCAGCCTCACGGTGCCGGGGACCGGGCTGACCCTGGCCGAGCAGCCGGACTTCCCGGCGGACCTGCGGCCGATCGCCGAGGGCTGCGATCGGCAGCTGGCGGTCTTCCGGGACCACGCGGGCGCCGTCGACTGGAGCTACCTGAGCCCTTCGGCGCTGCTGGAGCCCGGCGTCCGCACCGGCTCCTACCGGCTCGGCGCGGACGACCTGATCTCCGATTCCGAAGGCAATTCCGCGATTTCGATGGAGGACCTCGCGGTGGCGCTGCTCGACGAGGCCGAACGGCCCAAGCATCACCGCGTCCGGTTCACCGTGGGGTACTGACGCGGCGCGTGAAAGCCCGAGGGCCCCGGGCGCATTCGCACCCGGGGCCCTCGATGATCACACCCGTCAGAAGACGCGGAACCCCGCGCCGACGCCGCCGCGGCGGTCGATGTCGGCCAGCACCATGGCGATGGTGGTCGAGATCTCCGGCTGGTGCAGGATGTCGCCCGCGCCCTTGCACGGCGCGAGATCGACGGTGATGGGCCCGAGTTCGAAGTCCTGGCCCGCCACGACCATCCCGACCAGGCGATCGCCGACCAGCACCGGAGCGCCGGAATCACCGTGGTTCGCGCATACCTGGCTGCGGAAGTACGAGTTGTGCGTCTCCCAGACCAGGCCGCAGGTGTAGCCGGTGGTACGGCCGTTCTTGCAGGCCATGTCACCCAGGCGCGGCGGGGCGCCCAGACCGTTGATCGAGGTCGGCCCGACCTGGCGGGTGGGGCTCACCCGTTCGGGATCGAGCAGGATGACGGCCCAGTCGTTGCCCTCGCTCTTCTCGGCGATGACCCCGATGCCGCCGCTGCGGGTGTATTCGGCGGCGATGCGCGAGCCGACCTGTCCACAGTGGCCCGCGGTCAGGGCGACCAGGCGGTCGGCGCTGTCGTAACCGACGGCGGTCAGCGTGCAGTCGGCGGTGCCGCCGGTCTCGTCGATCTGTTCGACGTGCACGCCGGAGCCGCCGCCGAGCACCACGAACGGCGCCGCGTCCGCGGTACCGGTGATCAGCAGGGTGGAACTGAGCGCGGTAGCGGCGACAACCGCCCAGCGCAGGATTCGGGCACGGCCCGCAGAGAGCATTGTGAGAACTTCCCCATCCCCGGAAGACGAACGAGGCGCGTGGAAACCGGTTTTCGCCAGCGCGCCGTCGAATCGTTTCACGGGCTGTGACACGGGGGCAAGTCACTTCGGGAGATGACCGATTGCCTGCCCCATTCACGATCATGGCCCGCGCATACTGAATCGGGCTTGACCTTCACGTTACGTCAACTTGCATCCTGAATCGGTCGAGGTGAACGAGGGCGGAAAGGACGAGAAGTGGCAATCGAATGGTCCATTCAGGAACTGGCCAGGGCCGCCGGGACCACCAGCCGCACGCTGCGGCACTACGGTGAGATCGGGGTGCTCGAGCCGAGCCGGATCGGCGCCAACGGTTATCGCTATTACGACCAGGAATCCCTCGTCCGGCTCCAGCGGATTCTGCTGCTGCGCGAACTCGGGCTCGGCCTGCCGGCCATAGCCGAGGTACTCGCGGGCGAGCGGGACACCGCCGGAGCCCTGCGCACCCATCTGGAATTGCTGCGGCAGGAACAGGATCGGATCGCGCGCCAAATCGCCTCGGTGACCACCACATTGCGCAAAACGGAAGCGGGTGAGCCACTCATGGCCGAGGAAGTATTCGACGGATTCGACAACACAAAGTACAAGGACGAGGTCATCGACCGCTGGGGAAAGGACGCCTGGGAGAGCGGTGATCGCTGGTGGAGCGCCATGAGCGAGGCCGACAAGAAGGCGCACTTCCAGACCCACATCGATATCGCCGCGGACTACGGCCGCGCGCACGCGGACGGCGTCCCGGTCGAGAGCGATCGGGTGCAGGCCATCGTGCGCCGGCACTACGACTGGGTGACCACCGGCTGGCAGGGGAAGTGCCCGGCCCCGGAGTATTTCGTCAATCTCGGCGAAATGTATGTCGCGGACCCGCGTTTCGCGGTCAACTACGACAAGCACGGCGAGGGCACCGCGGTCTACGTGCGCGACGCCATGCGGGTGTTCGCCGAACGGATGTAATCCGACAGCGGGAATCGGCGGGTCCTTTCGGCGCTCATGCGCGGAAAGGACCCGCTGCCGTTCCGGTCACAGCCCCGAAATACGCCGTCGCCCAGGTCCTTCCCGGCCGGTAAGGTTCGCCCGGAACGAGGAGGGGGGACTCACCCATGAGTAATCCGTATGGACAGCCCTATCCGGGCAGCTACGGCTATCAGCAACCGGGGTACCAGCAACCCGCATATCCGCCACCGGGATATCAGCCCGGCTACCCGATGTACCCGCAGCTACCGCCCAGCGGCGCCACCGCGATCACCGCGGGCGTCATCGCCCTGATCGTCGGCATCATCGCCGGAATCGGCGGCGTCGTGATGGTCGGCGCCGCCGCGGCGCTGAGTTCGGAACGCGAGAAATACGGCCGTAGCAGTGCCAACGATCTGGAATCGCTGCTGATCGGCATGGGCGTGCTGGTGATCCTCATCGGCGCGTTCTGGTTCATCGGCGCGCTCCTGCTGTTCGCGCGGAAAACCGCCGGCCGCGTCATGCTGATCATCGCCTCCGGCCTCGGCCTCCTCGGCGGCCTGGGCCAACTGACCCTCGGCGAGTACAGCGGCCCGATCTTCGGCCTCGGCATCAGCCTCCTGATCCTCATCCTGTGCCTGGTGCCCGCCACCGGCCGCTGGATCGCGGCGGGTAAACGCCCGGTCCCGCCCGCCGGCTACGCCCCGTACCCCTACTACTGATTCTCCACGCACCGAAATCCGAACGGCCCGGGCGATATTCGCCCGGGCCGCTGTCGTCGGTACGCGTGGATCAGGCCGCGCACATCGACTGCATGACGCCCTTCAGGATCGGGGCGCCGTAGGTCGTCGGGGCGAACGCCAGGGTCTGGGCCATCGACAGGGGAGTCAGGACCGTCGAGGCCACGCCGGTCCAGCCGGCCACCGTATTGCCCAGTGTCAGCAGCAGACTCGTGGTGTCCAGGGCCAGGGTCACCAGGTCGAAGGCGTTCTCCACGCTCACGTCGCCCAGCGGCACCGTGTTCAGGGCCTTGCCCTCGTAGATGTCGAAGCCGAGGTTCGCCAGGAACGTCAGGGGGCCGTAGTCCAGGGCGGCGACCGCGGGGCCCAGTTCCTCGGTGCGGCGCAGCGTCAGCACGTCCGCCACCCGGTTCTCGCGCAGGAAGCCCTGCAGCGCATCGGCATTGGCGTGCACGGTCGCCGCGTCGACGCCCAAGCCGGGATGTGCGGCCAGGAAGGTCCGGGTGCGCTCGACCAGGTCCGAGGTCTTCAATTCGGCCAGCGGGGTGCACGCGCCGTCGGCGAGGGTGAGCTGGTTCGCCAGGTCCAGCAGCGGCTGCGGGACCTCCACCCGGGACTCCGACAGCTCGAGATGCAGCTTCTCGTAGGCCCCGGAAGTGTTGCAGCCCAGCGCGAGTTGCGCCTGCACCGAGCGGGCCAGCGACTTCACGCCGTTGAACAGGGCCCCGACGATCGGCTTGAGCACGAAGCCGACGGTCGGCACCAGGCTCGCGCCGAACTGCGCCGGGATCTTCACGATCCGGGTGGCCAGGATGAACACCTCGACCACGTCGTTCACCGACAGCGCCGAGACCGCGACGGTCTGGTGCAGCCGGCCGGTCCGGGCCGCGTCAAGGCTGTTGACCAGGTGCGTAACGATCGGGTCGTCCAGGTACTCCAGCCGCCCGCCGAACTCACCGGAGTGGACGGGCAGCGTCGCCCGGTGCACCCGCAGGGCCGCGATGGAGTGCCGGAACTCGTTCACCTGCCGGTCGTAGTCGGACAGCTGATGCGCCGGGACCGCGGTGCGCACGGCGGTGGCGGCGGCGGTGACGACGTCGTCGACCGTGGCCGCGCCCCGTCCGCACAGGCCGTCGGCCTCGGCGACCGCGACCCCCGCGAGGGTCTCGTCGGCGGCGCGAGCGGGTGCGGCCTTCGGGACCAGGGCCACGGTGCTCAGCAGGGCCGCGAGGGTGAGGGCGCCCGCGAGCGCGGCGCGGCGGGAGGGGGCGGGACGGGGGATTCTGCGCGGGGCGAGACGGGGGAACCGCATGGTGATGGATGTCTTCCGGTCGGGCGAGGGGCACGGCCGCGTACTGCGCACGGCAACGAACTGGACGGATGTTCAGCTCATGTGCGTATGTAATACAGCTCTCATGAAGCGCCCGTGCCCACTTTGGTGAATAGCGGGCAAACATCCCGCTGCCGGATCCCGATGGCCGGGATGACGCGCGCAGCTCGCGACCGCATCGCCGAGCGCGTCGGAACCCGGCCCGCCGGAGCCAACGCGCGCCCGTACCGTCTTCCACTACGCTGGGCCCTCGTGACCGTCGCACCCCCCTTCGATCTCATTGTTGTCGGCTCTGGTTTCTTCGGGCTGACCATCGCCGAACGCACCGCCAACCTGCTGGGTAAGCGGGTACTGGTCGTGGAACGCCGCTATCACCTGGGTGGCAACGCGTATTCGGAGGCGGACCCCGAAACCGGTATCGAAATCCACAAGTACGGCGCCCACCTTTTCCACACCTCCAACAAGCGGGTGTGGGACTACGTGAATCAGTTCACCGAATTCACCAACTACCAGCACCGCGTCTTCGCGATGCACAAGGGCCAGTCCTACCAATTCCCCATGGGACTCGGCCTGATCTCGCAGTTCTACGGCCGCTACTTCACCCCCGAGGAAGCGCGCGCCCTCATCGCCGAGCAGTCCGCCGAAATCGACACCAAGGACGCGGCCAATCTCGAAGAGAAGGCCATCTCCCTGATCGGCCGCCCGCTCTACGAGGCGTTCGTGCGCGATTACACCGCCAAGCAGTGGCAGACCGATCCCAAGGAACTGCCCGCCGGAAACATCACCCGCCTGCCGGTGCGCTACAACTTCGACAACCGCTACTTCAACGACGCCTACGAGGGCCTGCCCAAGAACGGGTACACCGCGTGGCTGGCCAAGATGGCCGAGAACGACCTCATCGAGGTCCGCCTGGACACCGAGTGGGCCGACGTCCGCGACGAGATCCGCGCCGCGAGCCCGGACGCCCCCGTCGTCTACACCGGCCCGCTGGACGCCTACTTCGACTACGCCGAGGGCGAACTCGGCTGGCGCACCATCGATTTCGAGACCGAGGTCGTCGAAACCGGTGACTACCAGGGCACCTCGGTCATGAACTACAACGACGCGGATGTCCCCTACACCCGCATCATCGAGCCGCGCCACTTCCACCCCGAGCGCGACTACCCGACCGACAAGACGGTCATCATGCGCGAATTCTCGCGCTTCGCCCAGACCGGCGACGAACCGTACTACCCGATCAACACCCCCGACGACCGCGCCAAGCTGCTCGCCTACCGCGAGCTCGCCAAGGCCGAAACCGCGAAGAACAAGGTGCTCTTCGGTGGTCGCCTGGGCACCTACCAGTACCTCGACATGCACATGGCCATCGGCGCCGCGCTCAGCATGTTCGACAACGTGCTGCGCCCGCACCTCGAGTCGGACGCCCCGCTGGTGGACACCGCCGAATGACCGCACAAGCCACCCTGGAAGCCATGACCACGCAGACTCGGGCCATCTCACTGCTGCAGCGCGTCATCCTGCCCCGGCCGGGTGAACCGCTCGACGTGCGCACCCTCTACCTGGAGGAATCGGCGACCAACGCGCGCCGCGCGCACGCACCCACCCGCACCTCGCTGTCCATCGGCGCGGAGTCCGAGGTGTCATTCTGCACCTACTTCAACGCGGTCCCGGCCAGCTACTGGCGGCGCTGGAGCGTGCTGAAGTCCGTGGTGCTGCGCCTGGAACTGTCCGGGCACGGCCGCGTCGACGTCTACCGCTCCAAGGCGGACGGCTCGCGAATCCACGTGCAGGGCAACGAGTTCGGCTCGGACGGCGAGCACGCCGGCCAGCCGGGCGCCGCCCCGGTGGAATTCGAGGTCGATCTGGCCCCGTTCGAGGACGGCGGCTGGATCTGGTTCGACATCACCACCGACAGCGCGGTCGAACTGCGCACCGGCGGCTGGTACGCGCCCGTCGAGGCGCCGGGTGAGGGCAGCATCGCCGTCGGCATGCCCACCTTCAACCGGCCCACCGACGCGGTGAAAACCATTGCCGCGCTGGGCAACGACCCGCTGGTGCTGGAGAAGATCAAGGCCGTCATCATCCCGGACCAGGGCACTCGCAAGGTCGTGGACGAGCCCGGTTTCGCCGAAGCCGCACTGCCGCTGGGTGATCGGCTCGCCATTCACGATCAGCCCAATCTGGGTGGGTCCGGCGGCTACAGCCGGGTCATGTACGAGGCGCTGAAGACCACCGACGCCGAGTACATCGTCTACATGGACGACGACATCGAGATCGAGCCCGACTGCATCCTGCGCGCGCTCGCCTTCTCCCGCTTCGCCAAGTCGCCCATCCTGACCGGCGGCCAGATGCTCAACCTGCAGGAACGCTCGCACCTGCACACCATGGGCGAGGTCGTGGACCGCTCCATCTTCATGTGGACCGCGGCCCCGAACGTCGAGTACGACCACGACTTCTCGAAGTACCCGCTGCGCGACCGCGACAACTCCAAGCTGCTGCACCGGCGCATCGACGTCGACTTCAACGGCTGGTGGACCTGCGTCATCCCGCGTCAGGTGGCCGAGGAGATCGGGCAGCCGCTCCCGTTGTTCCTGAAGTGGGACGACGCCGAATACGGTTTGCGCGCACGGGAACACGGCTACCCGACCGTTACCCTGCCGGGTGCGGCCGTGTGGCACATGGCGTGGAGCGACAAGGACGACGCCATCGACTGGCAGGCGTACTTCCACCTGCGCAACCGCCTCGTCGTGGCCTCGCTGCACCTGCCCAACGACGGCCGCCCCATGGTCGTCAACACCGTCAAGGCCACGCTGAAACACCTGCTGTGCCTGGAGTATTCGACGGTGGCCATTCAGAACGAGGCCATCCGCGACTACCTCGCCGGTCCGGACAAACTGTTCGACCTGCTGCCCAGCGCACTGGGCAAGATCCACGCGATGCGCAAGCAATTCCCGGACGCGGTCGTGGTGCCGTCCTCCACCGAACTGCCCATGGCCAGCCGGGCCGGGGTCGGCGCGGTCGGCGAACCGGGCAACCCGATCGCCAAGATCGCCCGCCTGGGCAAGGGCGTGCTGCACAACTTCCGTAAGGCGGACACCCGCCACCACGAGACCCCGCAGCTGAACGTGCCCACGCTGGACGCGCGCTGGTTCCTGCTGTCCCAGGTGGACGGCGTCACCGTCACCACCGCCGACGGGCGCGGCGTGGTCTACCGCAAGCGCGACCCGCGCCAGGCCGCGGAACTCTTCAAGGAGTCGATGCGCCTGCGCAAGGAACTGGCCGAGCGCTTCCCCGTGGTGCGCGAGCAGTATCGTGCGGCGCATTCGCATCTCACGAGCAAGGCGGCGTGGGAGAACATCTTCGGCATCGACGCAGGGAACGAGAGCAAATGACAGCAGCAGATTCGGCCGCCCTGGCGGACCGCGGGTTGCACGCCGTTCCCGACGCGCCCGCCGCCGCGGGGGACTCGCCGTTCGAGGTGAAGATCCTCAACGCGGTGCAGGGGACCATCGGCCAGAACCCGGCCGTGGTCAAGGCCGCGCGCGGCATGTCCCACTTCGGTGAGCATTCGCTGGGCTGGATCGGCCTCGCCGCGGTCGGCGCGCTGGTCGACAAGCCGCGCCGGCGGCAGTGGGCCGGGGCCGCGGTCGGCGCGTTCGGCGCGCACGCTGCGTCCGTGGTGATCAAGCGAATCGTGCGCCGCCCCCGCCCGAATCACCCGTCCGTGCAGGTCAACGTGTCGACGCCGAGCAAGCTCAGCTTCCCGTCGTCGCACGCCACCTCCACCACGGCAGCGGCTGTGTTGCTCGGCAGACTCACCGGGCTACCCTTGCCTGCGGTGCTCGTCCCGCCGATGCTGCTGTCCCGAGTCGTACTCGGGGTGCACTACCCCTCCGACGTACTCGCCGGTTCCGCGCTGGGCGCCGCATCAGCCGCCGTTGTGCTTGCCGCCGAAAAGAGACTCGCCAAGTGACCGCACAGGAAAGAGCGCTTGTTGACATGAGCGAAGAGCCGACCGGGACCGACCTAGCCGAGGGGGTCGTCAAGGGCCCGCCCAAGACCCTCGCCGGCGGCCTGATCAAGGCCATGCGCCCGCGCCAGTGGGTCAAGAACGTGCTGGTGCTGGCCGCGCCGCTGGCCGCGGGCAAGACCGCGGCCGGTGATCTGGTGGTCGGCGACTGGACGGTCATCGGACATGTCGGCATCGCCTTCCTGGTGTTCTGCATGGCGGCCTCGGGCATCTACCTGGTGAACGACGCCCTCGACGTCGAGGCCGACCGGGCCCACCCCACCAAGCGTTTCCGGCCCATCGCGGCCGGTGTGGTGCCGGTGAACCTGGCCTACATGCTGTCGGTGGCGCTGCTGGTGGGTTCCATCGCGGTGTCCTTCGTCGCGTCCTGGCACCTGGCCGTGGTGATGGCCGTCTACATCGGCATCCAGCTCGCCTACTGCTTCGGCCTCAAGCACCAGGCCGTGCTCGACATCTGCATCGTGTCCTCGGGCTTCCTGCTGCGCGCGATCGCCGGCGGCGCGGCCGCGGACATCAAGCTGTCGCAGTGGTTCCTGCTGATCATGGCCTTCGGCTCGCTGTTCATGGCGGCCGGAAAGCGCTACGCGGAGTTGAAGATCGCGCTCGACACCGGCGCGAAGATCCGCAAGTCCCTGCAGTACTACACGCCGACCTACCTGCGTTTCGTGTGGATGCTCTCGGCCACCGCGGTCGTGGTGTTCTACGGCCTGTGGGCCTTCGAACAGGGCCGGGTCAAGGACACCGACTGGTTCGCGATCTCGATGATCCCGTTCACCATCGCCATCCTGCGCTACGCCGTCGACGTCGACGGCGGCGAAGCCGGTGAGCCCGAAGAGATCGCCCTGGGGGACCGTATCCTCCAGTTCCTCGCAATAGCCTGGATCGGAGCGGTAGGTGTCGCTGTCTATCTCACCTGACGTGGTAGAGGGACACGAGCGGGAGACAGGCGCCCCGACGGCACAGTTGCCGCTCGGCGGCGCCCGTCGTCGTGCCGGTGGGCCCGGCGGTCGCTACTCGCTGCTGTCCCGCGCCATCCTCATCGGTGGGATCACGCTGACCGCGACGCTGTTCGCGGCCGGCGGCTGGCAGCGGCGCTGGATCGCCGACGACGGCCTGATCGTGCTGCGCACCGTGCGCAATCTGCTCGCGGGCAACGGCCCGGTCTTCAACGCGGGCGAACGCGTCGAGGCGAACACCAGTACCGCCTGGACCTACATCGTCTGGTTCTTCAGCTGGCTCACCCAGGGCAGGCTCGAATACGTGGTGCTCGGCATCGCGCTCGTGCTCTCGGTGCTGGCGATCGTGTTCGCCATGCTCGGCGCGGCGCGGCTGTGGGGCGGAACGAGTTCCGCGCTGCTGCTGCCCGCGGGCGCCCTGGTCTACATCGCGGTGCCCCCGGCTCGCGACTACGTCACCTCCGGCCTCGAGACCAGCCTGGTCATCTGCTGGCTCGCCGTGCTGTGGTGGTGGCTGATTCGCTGGTCCCAGACCGAGAATCCGCGCCTGCCCGGCTATTTCGGGCTCGTGTTCTTCGCCGGTCTGGCCCCGCTCATCCGCCCGGAGATGACGCTGGTCGGCGCGCTGGCGCTGCTGCTGCTCTTCTGCGCGCCGGTGCCGCGCACCCGGTTGCGGCCGCTGTTCTTCCGCGTCGCGATCATCGCGGTGGCGGGTCTGGTGCCGATCGCGTACCAGGTCTGGCGCATGGGCTACTACGGTCTGCCCTACCCGAACACGGCGGTCGCCAAGGACGCCGGCGGCGCCAAGTGGGAGCAGGGTTTCGTCTACCTGTGGAACTTCATCGGCCCCTACTGGCTGCTCGTGCCGCTGGCGCTGCTCGCGGTCGGCGGCACGGTCGCCGCGCTGCTCGGCCGGCCCGAGACGCCGACCGGTGGGCACACCGAATCGGACACCGCCCCGGGCAACCGAATTCAGCGGCTCAGCGCGAAGCTGCACAGTCCCGCCGCGGTGGTGCTGCTCATGGTCGGCAGCGGACTGCTGCTGGCGGTCTACCAGACTCGCGTCGGCGGCGACTTCATGCACGGGCGGGTGCTGCTGCCGCAGCTGTTCTGCCTGATGCTGCCGGTCGCGGTGCTGCCGCTGCGGATCCCGGAGGGCTTCCTCGGCGGCTCCGCGCACGGATCACGCCGCCTGGACTGGGCGTTCGTGGTCGTGCTCGGCGCGTTCCTCGGCACGGCGGGGTGGGCGCTGTTCGCGGCGAACACCACCGCGATCACCAGCGGAACCAAGATCAGCTCAACCGGCATCGTGGACGAGCGCGTGTACTACGTGCTCAACACCGGTCACGATCATCCGATCCGGGCCGAGGACTACCTGGACTATCCGCGCATGCGCGCCATGGTGCGCGACATCGCCGATACGCCCAACGGCGGTCTGCTGCTGAATTCGCCGTCGTTCATGTTCTGGTACATCGCGCCGCCGCCGGAACCGATCCCCGCGGGCGGGTCCGGGCATACCGTCTTCTTCCTGAATCTCGGTATGACCAGCATGAACGTTCCGCTGGACGTGCGCGTCATCGATCAGATGGGCCTGGCGTATCCGCTTGCCGCGCATACCGAACGGCTCGTCGACGGCCGGATCGGGCACGACAAGAACCTCTACCCGGACTGGGTGGTGGTGGACGCGGGCATGGTGGATCAGAAGCCGTGGCTGCCGTGGTTCATGGACGACAAGTGGGTCGCGCAGGCGCGGACCGCCCTGTCCTGCCCGCAGACCCAGGATCTGCTGGCCTCCTCGCGGGCGCCGCTGACCATGGATCGGTTCCGGCACAATATCCAGCAGGCGCTGGAGTTCGCGAGCTATCGCATCGACCGGGTGCCCAAGTACGAAATCGAGCGGTGCAAGCTGGTCGATCCGACACAACCCGCACCCCGGTAACTCCCGGCAAAATTCTCGAAAACCCCACGGCGGCGGTCCATTATGAATGGGCCGCCGCCGTTTCTGTCCGATTCGCACAGGATTAACAAACTCGCATCTCGGTTTGGTAACACCGAGGGGGGCTTCCCGCGATAGCATCCACAGAACAACCGGGCCGAACCATCTCGTATGCACCGCAACGGTTGTCGTGATAACCCGCGCGGGGCGCCGAACGGCTCTCGCGCGCATGAATGAAGGGCGCGGCAATGCGACGCTGCAACGGGGATGGGGCGCTTCAGCGCGAGCGGGCACGAGCTGGTGCGCGGCCGCGAGCCTGGGCGCGCAGATCGGCCTTCGGCCTCGCGCTGGCCGCGGTCCTGCCCTTCGGGGTCTCGGTCGCGGCGCCCGGCTTCGAGCCCGCCACCGCGCACGCGGCCTACAACCCCGACGGCCTCGACTTCTACGTCGACTCCAGCATGGGCCCCATCAAATCGCGCATCTTCCGTGCGCTGGACGGCAATACGGACCGCGTCGTCTACGCCCTGGACGGGCAGCGCGCCCGCGACGATCTGAACGGCTGGGAAATCGAGACCGAGGGCGCCCGCGCCCTGGCCGCCGCGAACATCAACGTGGTCATGCCGGTCGGCGGCATGTCCAGCTTCTACGCGGACTGGAAGTCGCCGAGCACCTTCCTCGGGATTCCCGCGGGGTCGGCCGCGGGCAGCGGTTCCGGTGCCTCCCAGGTGCTTTCCGGCGGCCCGGGCAAGTCCTACACCTACAAGTGGGAAACGTTCCTGACCAAGGACCTGCGCAACGCGCTGCGGGACAGGCTGGGCTTCAACGTGACCCGCAACGGCATCTTCGGATTGTCCATGAGTGGCAGCGCGGCCCTCACGATCGCCGCACACCACCCGGACCAGTTCGTCTACGCCGGTTCGCTTTCCGGCGCGCTGAACCTGTCCACGCCGATCATGCGCAACGCGGTGCGCCTGGCCATGCTCGATTGCGGCGGGTACAACATCGACGCGCTGGGCGGCGCCAAGGACTCGTCCTGGACCCGGCTCGATCCGTACACCAACGCCTCGAAACTCAAGGCCAACAACACCCGCCTGTGGATCTCGGCGGGCAGCGGGCTGCCCACCTCGACCGACGTGATCAACATGTCCACCATCCAGGGCATGGGCATCGAGGCCGTCGCGCTGATGGGCACCAAGGCATTCCAGAGCCGTTTCGCCAGTGTGGGCGGCAAGAACGCGACCTACGACTACCCGGCCGTGGGCGTGCACAACTGGAAGAACTGGGAGAACGAACTCGCCCGCATGATTCCCGACCTGTCGGCGAATATCGGGTGAGTCGGTTGCCCGGCCGAAACCGACACCGGCCCACGGCCTCCGGGTCGTGGGGTTTCACCATGCTCATCACACATAACCGGCTGATAGCCGATGATGTGCGCGGGGCGTGCGGTGGCGGCGGTGGCCGGTGGTGAACATGTTTCCGAGATCACGGTTTTGTTCTCTTCGTTGTATTGACCAGCAGCTTCGGGCCACACCCGCGCTAATTCGTGGCCCCCATCACAGTTGTCTCATTCTGATAACGCTCAGTTAGCCGCAGCACGATAGGGTGCCCGAGACGCCCACCGCGGTCACAAGCACGCCGTGGACACGAACAGATGCGAAAGGCCGTACGGAATATGCGAGGCGAGCAGGATAGACGTCGGAGATCGAGCGGCGGTTGGGTGAAGAAGTCGGTACTCGGGGTGTCGATGGCACTGCTGCTGCCGTTCGGGGTGTCGGTGGCAGGTGTGGGAGCGGGCGCGGCCAACGCGGCCTTCGACCCCTCCGCCTTCGACTTCTGGGTGGACTCCTCCACCGGAATGGGTCCGATCAAGTCCCGCATCTTCCGTGCGGCCGACGGCAACACCTCCCGCGTGGTCTACGCGCTGGACGGCATGCGGGCCCGCACCGACCTCAACGGCTGGGAGATCGACACCGATGTGGCGCGGGCGCTGACCGCCGCGAACATCAACGTGGTCATGCCGGTCGGCGGCGAATCCAGCTTCTACGCCGACTGGGTCGCGCCGAGCACCTTCCTTGGTGTCGAGGCCGGCACCGGCTCCGGCTCGCTGTCCTCCTCGGGTTCGGGCACCGGCTCGGGCGCCGGCTCCTCCTCGGGTTCGGGCGCGTTCCAGCTCATGGCCGGCGGCCCCGGCAAGAGCTACCGCTACACCTGGGAGACCTTCCTGACCCGCGATCTGCGCAACGCGCTGCGTGATCGCCTCGGGTTCAGCACCACCCGCAACGGCGTCTTCGGCCTGTCCATGGGCGGTTCGGCCGCGCTGACCCTGGCCGCCTACAACCCGGACCAGTTCAGCTACGCCGGCTCGTTCTCCGGCTACCTGAACGTCTCCGCGCCCGGCATGCGCGAGGCCCTGCGCCTGGCCATGATCGACGCGGGCGGCTACAACATCGACTCCATGGCGCTGCCGTGGAGCCCGGCCTGGCTGCGCATGGACCCCTTCGTCTTCGCGCCGCGCCTCAAGGACAACAACACCCGCCTGTGGATCTCCGCGGCGAGCGCCATCCCGGGCCCGGGTGACGTCTCCGGCGTCATGTCGGTCATCCAGGGCATGCCCCTCGAGGCCCTCGCGCTGGCCAACACCCGCGCGTTCCAGGTCCGGATGGCGTCCATCGGCGCGGGCAACGTCACCTACGACTTCCCGGCCACCGGTGTGCACAACTGGAACAACTGGTCGGCCGAGGTCTACCGGATGATTCCGGACCTGTCGAACAACATCGGCTGATTCGTTCCCGCTCGGCCATTCGAGGCCCCCGCCCTTTTCCGGCGGGGGCCTCCGCCGTTCTCGTGCCCGCCGTCTTTTCGCGCCCGCCGTTTCGGATTTGTCCCAGGTCGCCGGTCTCGGTTCGATTCCAGCGCACGACTCCGATCTAACACGCCGAGTCGATCGCCCGATAAGTGCCGTGTATCGAAGAAGATCAGTCGTAGAAAGCACGGTTCTGCTCCAACGAGAGGGCTAGGTCGATGCGAAGTACGGGCGTAAGAAGGTTGGTGCTGGGGATAGCGACAGCGCTGCTCCTGCCACTGGGGGTGACGGTGATCGGAACCGCGCCCGCCACCGCGGCTTTCGACCCCGCCGGATTCGACTTCTGGGTCGATTCGCCGGTCATGGGACCGATCAAGTCGCGCATTTTCAGAGCGGCGGACGGCAATACCAACAGGGTGGTCTACGCGCTCGACGGCCAGAGAGCCCCGGAGACCATCAGCGGCTGGGAGAACGACACCAATGTCGCCCAGGTGCTGACCAGTTGGAACATCAATGTCGTGATGCCGGTGGGTGGGCAGTCGAGTTTCTACGCGGACTGGGCCGCCCCGAGTTCCTTCTTCGGAGTGCCGGCGGGCGCGGGCTCCTCGGCCGCGAATACCGGATCGGGCGCGACCGAGGCACTGGGCGCGGGACCGGGCAAGAGCTACAGATACGACTGGGAAACCTTCCTGACCAATCAGCTGAGATGGGCGCTGCGGGATCGGCTCGGGTTCAATCCCAATAGAAACGGTGTTTTCGGACTCTCCATGGGTGGCTCCGCGGCCCTGACGCTCGCGGCCTATCACCCCGATCAATTCAGCTTCGCCGGCGCGTTCTCCGGCTATCTCAACATCTCGGCCCCGGCCATGCGTGAACTCATCCGCGTCGCCATGATCGATGCCGGCGGGTACAACGTCGACTCGATGGCCCCGCCCTGGGGCCCCCAGTGGCTCCATATGGACCCGTTCGTCTTCGCCCCCACCCTCATCGCCAACAACACCCGGTTGTGGATCGCAGCGGGCAGTGGCACGCCGATGGACGCGGATCTGGCCATCCCACTCGGGGCCGCCGCCGATCGGCTGGTGCGGGGGTCGCCCCTGGAAGTGCTGGCGCTGGCCAATACTCGGGCATTCCAGGCGCAGATGAACTTCCTCGGCGCCCGAAATGTCGTCTATTCCTTCCCGCCCCAGGGTCTGCACGCCTGGACGAATTGGCAGGAAGAGGCATACCGGATGATTCCGGATCTCTCGGCGAATATCGGTTAGCGATCGCACGTGTGCGAAGGCCCCCGCCCCCTGGAGGGTGAGGGCCTTCGCCGTACTCGATCCCGGGCGGATCACGATTCCGCATCCGGGTGCGTTTCCCCGGTCCTCGGCTCCGAATATGCGCCTATAGAGAAGCCGGAGCGGCACAGAGCTTCTGCAATTCGTCATGGTCATCGATGCCTGAAAGGCGAGTGGATGCGGTCTGTTCGGATACGCAATGTGGTGGCGGGTCTCGCTGTGGCCCTGGTCCTACCGTGGGCGACAGCGCTGAGCGGGGGAGCCGCACCCGCGGCCGCCGCCTTCGACCCCGCCGGGCAGGATTTCTGGGTCGACTCCAGCATGGGGCCGATCAAATCCCGTATCTTCCGAGCGCACGATGGCAACACCCAGCGCGTGGTCTACGCGCTGGACGGGTTGAGAGCCAGAAACGACCTCTCCGGCTGGGAGATCGACACCGACATCTCGAAGGTGCTGCCCGCCTGGAACATCAACGTGGTGATGCCGATCGGCGGCCAGTCCAGTTTCTACTCCGACTGGATCTCGGCCAGCAATACGAACGGCCAGTCCGCTCCCTACGCCTGGGAGACCTTCCTGACCCGCGATCTGCGCAACGCGCTCGCGGCCCGCCTGGGCTTCAACCCGAGCGGCAACGGGGTCTTCGGCCTCTCCATGGGAGGCAGCGCCGCCCTCGTGCTGGCCGCCTACCATCCCGAGCAATTCCGGTACGCCGCATCGTATTCCGGCTACCTGAACATTTCCGCGCCCGGTATGCGAGAAGCCCTGCGCCTGGCCCTGCTGGACGCGGGCGGCTACAACATCGATTCCATGTGGGGACCGCCGTGGAGCGAATTGTGGCTGCGCCATGATCCTTTCGTCTTCGCCTCGCGCCTGCGCGACAATGGCACCCGGCTCTGGATCTCCAGCGGCAACGGCGTGCCCGGCCCGCGCGACGCGGTGCGCTCGCCGCTGGACGCCTTCAATGTCACCAATGCCGCCGGCCTGGAGAGCATCGCACTGGCGAATACCCGTGCATTCCAAGCCCGTATGGAGTCCCTCGGCCCGACCAACGCGGTGTTCGACTACACCCCGGACGGCGTGCACTCCTGGCACTACTGGCAGGACCAGGTCTTCAAGATGCTGCCCGACATGAGCGCGAACATCGGCTGAGGCATAGGGGATTTCCCGGTTGCCGCGACATCACGTCCGATTCGCGATAAGGTCACCGCACGATTACGGCCGGAATTAGCATCACCTTGCCAAGGGCTCGGAATGTCGAATACCCTCCAGCGAGCGCAAGTTACCGGACCGTGGTAGCGCTGGGCCCACTCGAAGCGTCGGGATTCGTAGTGGGCGCTGATCGTACACATCTACTTGGCTTCGCCATGCGCGTGTGCGAAACAACTGAACTACAGCAGTAGAGAAGGAGCAGTATCCATGCGTTTCGGCAGGTCCGCCATGCCGGGTGGAGTCCGGTCAGGACGGGGTGCTCATCGTGGTTGGGGCGCACGACTTCTGGCTGCGGGCGCCGCGGCACTGGCAATCCCGACCGCCGCGGCAGTGGCGACTCCGGCTGTCGCCCTGGCCGCCCCCGCTTTCGGTCCCATGCACCGCACCCCCGCGGGCGGCTTCGAAGAACTGATGGTTCCCTCCAGCATGGGGCCGGTCAAGGTTCAGGTGCAGTGGGCTCGCAACGGTGGTTCCTCGGCCATCTACCTTCTGGACGGTCTGCGCGCGCGTGACGACAAGAACGCCTGGTCGTTCGAGACGAACGCCATGCAGCAGTTCGAGAACGACGATGTGACCCTGGTGATGCCGGTCGGCGGTCAGTCCAGCTGGTACGCGGACTGGACGTCGGCGAGCAACACGAACGGCCAGAAGTACACCTACAAGTGGGAGACCTTCCTCACCAAGGAGCTCCCGAACTTCCTTGCCGGATACGGCGTTTCGAAGACCAACAACGCGGTTGTCGGTCTGTCGATGTCCGGCCCGGCCGCGCTGCGCCTGGCCGCGTTCAACCGCGGTCAGTTCAAGCACGCGTCCTCGTTCTCCGGTCCGCTGAACTGGAACGCTCCCGGCATGCGCGAAGCGATTCGCATCATGATGCTGGACGCGGGCCGCTTCAACGTGGACTCGCTCGCCGCCCCGTGGAGCCCCGCGTGGCTGCGCATGGACCCCGCGGTGTTCGCGCCGCAGCTCAAGGGTCTGCCGATGTACATCTCGGCCGCCAGTGGTCTCCCGACCGAGGCGCCGAACTCGGCGATCGGCGCGTTCAACACCGCCAACGCCATGGGCATCGAGGCGATCTCGATGGTCACCACCCGCCTGTTCCAGCAGCGGCTGAACTCGCTGGGTATCCAGGCGACCTACGACTTCCCGGCGGCGGGTACGCACACCTGGAAGAACTGGGAAGCCGAGCTCTGGAAGGCGCGTCCGCTGATCCTGCAGTCGCTGAACTCCTGAGCCCTCGCACCACCGAGAACCGGCCGTCCTCTCCCCGGAGAGGGCGGCCGGTTCTTTTGTCGCCTGGTAGGCGCGGGGCGCAGCGCTTGACGCAGGAAGTCGCCGAGTTCGATCGTGATCGCCGC
>NZ_JBSFNO010000036.1:0-84289 GCF_053981095.1 Nocardia sp. NPDC003693 | reverse complement strand
ATCAGGCCAAGGGCGTCGACGTGCGCGTCGCGCCGAAGGAGCGCCAGTCCCTGGGTGGTCTACGGCCGCATGACCGGCTGGGGTCAGTACGGCCCGATGGCCGATCGCGCCGGGCACGACATCAACTACATCTCGCTGACCGGCGTGCTCAACGCCATCGGCCGCAAGGGCGAGCGCCCGGTGCCGCCGCTGAACATGGTCGGCGACTTCGGCGGCGGGTCGATGTTCCTGGTGTTCGGCATCCTGGCCGCGCTGGTGGAACGGCAGAACTCGGGCAAGGGCCAGGTCATCGACTCCGCGATGATCGACGGCTCGCTCGCGCTCTCGCACATGATCTGGGGCATGAAGGGCATGGGCCTGTGGTCGGACGAGCGGGGCACCAACCTGCTCGACACCGGCATGGCCTTCTACGACACCTACGAGACCTCCGACGGCAAGTACATGGCCGTGGGCTGTATCGAGCCCCAGTTCTACGCGGAGCTGCTGAAGGGCCTCGAGATCGACCCGGAGGGCCTGCCCTACCAGATCGATCCGAACGGCCAGGACCAGCTGCGCAAGCTGTTCACCGACAAGTTCAAGACCAAGACCCGCGACGAGTGGTGGGCGATCTTCGAGCACACCGACGCCTGCACCACGCCGGTCCTGACCTTCACCGAGGCCGAGCAGAACCCGCACATCCAGGCCCGCACCGGCCTGATCGAGATCGAGGGCGTGGTGCAGCACGCGCCCGCCCCGCGCTTCTCGCGCACCCCGGCGGGCACCCCGACCCCGCCGCCGACCGCGGGTACCCCGATCGAGAGCGTCTGGGCGGAGTGATTCCCCCGCGGGCCTGATCGGCCCGCGTGACACGCCGAGCGGCGGCGCCCCGAAAGGGCGTCGCCGCTTCGCTTTTCGAGCAGACGGGGTTTACGCGGCGGGCTCGACCAGCTGGATGTCGAGCTCGATCGCGATCTTGTCGCTGAGCATCGCGGCCGGGAGGCCGGGGGCGACGTTGAAGTCGCTGCGCTTGATGGTGCCGGTGGCGCTGAAGCCGGCGTGCTTCTTCTGGTCGCCGGCGAAGACCTCGACGCCGCCCCACTCCACGTCGAGGGTGACGGGCTTGGTGATGCCGCCGATGGTGGCCTCGCCGGTGACCTCGAACTCCTCGGCCAGGTCGACGGGAGCCGGGACACGGAAGACCAGGGTGGAGAGATTCTCCACATCCAGGATGTCGGCGCTGCGCACGTGGGCGTCGCGGGTCTCGTTGCCGGTGTCGAAGGAGTCGAAGTAGATGGTCGCCTCGATGGCGGCCCTACCGGACTCGTCGACGACGAAGCTGGTCTCGAAGCGGTTGAAGCGGCCGCGTACCTTGGAAATCCCCAGGTGGCGGACGGTGAAGTTCACGGAGGAGTGGTGGGCGTCCAGTTCCCAGGCGCCGGGTGCGAGGGTGGTCTGCTCGGAAGTGGTCATGACGATCAGTCAAGCGGACCTCAGTCCGGTTAGCCACACCTTCTTGATCCTGGTACTCACAGGGCGGGGATAACGACACCCGGACCGATCATGGACAGGGCACCATGGTGGGGTGTCCAGATCCGAATTCGGCGAGTTCCTCATCGCCCGCCGCGGCCAGTTGCAGCCCGAACAGGTCGGCCTGCCCGCGGGCCGGCGCCGGCGCACCCCCGGGCTGCGCCGCGAGGAGGTCGCCGCCCTGGCCGGGGTGAGCGCGGACTATCTGGCCCGCCTGGAACAGGGCCGCGACACCAATCCCTCCATGGCGGTCCTGGGCGCGCTCTCGGACGCGCTGCGACTGGACGAGGTCGAACGGCACCACTTCGGCAAGCTCGCCATGGGCATGGAGCAGAAGGCGCACTGCCCCAAGAGCGGGCAGGCCGGGGAAGAGGTCTCCGAGACCCTGCGCGCGGTCATCGACGCGCTGCACCCCACCCCGGCGTTCGTACTCGGGCGCTGGCTGGACCTGCTCGCCTCCAATCCGGCCTGGCGCGATCTGGCCGAGCCGATCGGCATGTTCGAGGCCGCGGCGCACAACAATCTCGCCTACTACGTCTTCGCGCACCCGGACGCCCCGCGCTATTTCGTCAACTGGTCCGAGGCCGCCGACGTGATCGTCTCCGCGCTGCGCAACGCCCAGGCCCGCTTCGCCGACGACGACACCCTCGAGGCGCGCATCACCGACCTGCAGCGGTTCCCGGAGTTCGACCGCCGCTGGCGCGAACACCGGGTCACCGACTACCGCTCGCATCTGCTGCGCATCGCGCATCCGCTGCGGGGCACCCTCGAGGTCGAGGTCGAGACCCTGGACCCGGCCGCCGATCAGAGCGTCATGGTGTGGCTGGTCGATCGCCGGCAGGCGCACAGCCCGGCACTGCGGCTGGTCAACGAGTAGACCTGTCATCGCGGGCGTGTTGCCTGATCGGAGACTATTTCGGGTCCGGTTCGTTCCCCCCGCTCACGAAGCATCCGCGATCTACAGTTGATTCATGCCTCGGAATTGGCCGATGGTCGAACGTGAGCACGAACTCGAAACGATCACCGCCGCGCTGACCGGGAACGACTTCGTCGGAGCCGTCCTCACCGGCGACGCCGGTGTCGGAAAGACCACCCTGGCGCGGCTCGCGACCGCCGCGGTGGGCGCGGGCAAGGGCACCAAGATTCGCTGGGTCGCCGGCACCGAATCCGCGCGCAGCATCCCGCTCGGGGTCTTCGCGCACATGGTCGGGGTGTACACCGCGCACGACCCCGTCACCTTCATGGCCGCCGCCCGGGAGGCGCTGCTCGCGGACGGGCACACCGTCATCGGCGTCGACGACGCCCACCTGCTCGATCAGCTCTCGGCAACTCTGCTGCTGCAGTTGGCCATCGACAAGGCCGCGCGCGTGGTCGCCACCGTGCGCAGCGGGGTGCCGGTGCCGGACGCGGTGACCTCGCTGTGGAAGGACGGGCATCTGCTGCGAATCGACCTGTCCCCCTTCACTCAACGCCAGAGCGTGGAGCTGGTGGAGAACATGCTCGGCGGGCAGCTGGAGGGGCTCTCCGCCAACCTCATGTGGGAATCCTCCGGGGGGAACGCGCTTTTCCTGCGGCACCTGGTGGAGGGCGCGCTGGAAGCGGGTAGTCTCCGGCAGGTCAAGGGGGTGTGGCAATTGCGCGGGCGCGCGGCCGTCACCTCGGAATTGGCCGCGCTGCTGGAGGATCGGGTCGAGCAGCTGCCGGATTCGGTGCTGCGGGTGCTCGAACTGCTGACCTTCTGCGAGCCCATCGACCTGGACGTGCTGTCCGAGCTGGCGGGCGAGGAGGCGGTGGAGGCGGCCGAATCACGCGGTGTCATCCGGATCGCCGAGCACGATCACCAGCTGCTCGTGCGCTACAACCATCCGCTGTTCGGCGAGGTGATCCGGCGCAGGCTGGGCATCGCCTCGGCGCGGCGGTTGCGCGGGCGGCTGTACTCCTCGCTCCGGGAACGGCCGATCAACTCCGCGTCCGATCGCATCCGGCTGGCCGAATTGGCTTTGGAGAGTGACAAATCCGCCGATCTGGAACTGTTCGAGGCGGCTGCGGCGGATGCGATCGGATTGGCGAATCTGCCACTGGGCGAACGGTTCGCGCGCGCGGCGGTGGAACGGCGGGGCGGGGTGGAGGCCGCGGATCTGCTGGCTCGGGCACTGCTGTGGCAGGGACATCGCATCGAGGCCGAGCGCACCCTGGCGGTCTTCGATCCCGACAATCTCACCGAGGTGCAGCTGGCGCGCTGGGGCAGCACCCGGGTCTCGAATCTGCTGTGGTCCATGGGCGATGCCGATCGCGCCGACGCGGTGCTGACCTCCGTGCGCACCCGGGCCACCCATCCGAAGGTGGTGGCCACGCTCGACGGGCTGGCCTCGGCCTGCGCGGTCAACGAGAACAAGCTCGAGGAGGCCGTCGCCTGCGCCGAACCGGTCATGGCCGCGGCGGACTCGCCGCCGTGGGCGGTGTGGTGGGCGGCCTTCGGTGGCGGTCTCGCGCTGGCGCTCATGGGCCGCGGCGACGAGGCGCGCACGTACGCCGCACGCGGGCACGCGGTGGAATCGCACATCGACGGGCTCAACCGGTTCATGTCCACGCACGCGGAGGTGCTGGCGCTGACCTTCACCGGCGACATCGACGCCGCACGGCGTTGTGCCAGTAGCCCTTACACGTATTCCTCGCCCGGGCAGTACCTCGCGTGGGGGATGACCAAGATCCTGCAGGGCACCGTCGACGTGGCGCAGGGGCACTTTCCGCGCGGCATCGACAACCTCGAGCAGGCCTTGGCCGCGCTCACCACCGAGGGGGCGGCGGCCTGGATGTTTCCGGCCAGACTCCGTCTCGCGGAAGCGTATTCGGCGCTGGGCCGGGCCGGGGACGCGGCCGAATCCATCGCCGCGGCGGTGGAGCGCGGCGGGCGGCACAGCGCGGTGTACGAACCGCAGCTGGAGATCGCCAGGTCCTGGCAGGTGGCGGCGGAGGGCACCGCGACGCCCGCGATCCGGCTGGCGCTGGGCGCGGCCGACGCCGCCGCGCGCTCGCGTCAGCACGCCATCGAGGCGCTGGCACTGCATTCCGCCGCCAGGTTCGGCGATACGAGTGTCGCCGGGCGGCTCACGGAGCTCGCCGCCCGCGTGGACGGGCGGCTGGTGCAGGCGCAGGCCAGGCACGCGGTCGCCGTCGCGGCGCACGACGGGGCCGGATTGGATTCCGCAGCCGCGGAATTCGAGCGGATCGGGGTGTTTCTGTCGGCGGCGGACGCGGCGGCGCAGGCCGCGTCCGCCCACGAGCGGGCGGGTGATCGGCGGCGGCTGCTGGAGTCGGCGGCGGCGGCCAATCGGCTCGCGGCGGCGTGCGGCGGGGCGAGCACGCCCGCGCTGCGGCAGTCCGCGCAGCCGCTGCCGCTGACCTCCCGCGAGCGCGAGATCGCGAATCTGGTGGTGGCCGGGCTCTCGAATCGGCAGATCGCGGATCGGCTGACGGTGTCGGTGCGGACGGTGGAGGGGCATCTGTATCGCGCGTGCATCAAGCTCGACGTCACCGATCGGGAGGCGCTCGCCGAGCTGATGCGCGGCGGGTCACCTTCGGGCAAACCCGAAGCCGTCTAGGGGTCGGGGTCTCCGAACAGCCCTTACCAGCACGGTGTGGGAAATGTCTCGAGCCACCACGTCAGGTGACAGGTACCGGAAATCGGCTCTGGAACCACAGGTTTCTCATCAGCTAACATCCGCGAGGCGATCGGGTCCGGTCGCCGGGGGACCGTTCCAATCCTGATGAGGGTGGTGTATTCGGCGTGAGTCGTCGGCATCGAGAAAACAAGACCGGCGGCGCGCGCATCATGCTGCGACCCGCCCTCGGCGCGCTGCCGGTGGCCGTCGCGATCGCCTGCGCGGGCATCGCCCAGGCGGTCCCGCAGCCCGGCGTGAACAACCCCGGCCCGGACACCGCGGCACCCGCCCAGTCCCCGCGCCAGCCCGGCACAACGGTCGATCCCGCCCCCGCGCCCCAGCTGAATTACGCCGTCCCCCAGGATCGCCGCCCGATCCCGGTCGAGACCGAACCGGCCCCGCCGGTCCAGCTCGAAACCCTGCACTTCCCCCAGCCCGTCGAGCCGGTCGTTCCCATCGCCCCGCCCCCGCGCACCCTGCGCGTCGGCGATTTCATGACCGAGGTCCCCGACGAGGTGCCGAACGACGTCCTGAACTCGGTCAACGACGCGGCGGCCGGCTTCGAGGCCGCGGTCGCGACCCACGGCAAGGCGATCGGCATCGACCCGAGCCGCTCGGACAAGATCGCCGCCGCGACGGCGGCGGGCGCGCTGGGCGGCGGCCTGGTCGGCGCGACCGTGGTCGGCGTTCCGGCCGCCGTGGCCGGTGCCGCGGCGGGCGCACTCGTCGGCGCGGGCGTCGGAGCCGTGGTCGGCACGGTGGCGGCCGCCACCGTGCCGTTCGTCCTCGGCACTGCCGCCACGCTCGCGGGAGCCGCAGCCGGTGCTGCGGCGGGAGCCGCGGCGGGCGGCGTCGGCGCGATCCCCGGCGCTTTGGCACTCGGAGGTGCGGCCCTCACCGCAGCCGTCACGGCCATAACCCCGTTCGTCGTACTGGGTGCGCCCGGCGGAGCCGGTGTCGGCGCCGTCGCGGGCGGCCTCATCGGCGGGGCCGCGGCGGGCCTCGCCGGCGCTGCGGTCGGTGGCGCGGTCGGTGGCGTGATCGGCGGCGGCGCAGCGGGAGCCTGGGCGGGCGCCAACCTCTGACGCCCCAGGGGTTCCCGCACGCGCCCGCCGCGGACGGGAGCCCCGCTGTCCCGCATCCACACCCGTCCCCAAGGTCCGACCCACACGGGCTGTGAAGACTGCGAACAAGTTCGCGCACACAGGATTCCGTATCCCGGACCAGCACCGCGCAAATTCCACAGTCATCCACAGGCTGCGTGGCCCGGCGAGTCAACCTGCCTGTTCGCAACCGGATTCGATGACACGAGGATTCCCCAGCCTCCACAGCTCATGTGAATTCGAGCCGAGTCGAACGCCCATGTATCTCAAGTGCCCACAGCTTGTGCGCAGTTGGGGATGATCCGGCCGAATCAGCGTGCGACCGAGCGACTCGCACGGCACACCCGCTCCACGACGCCTCCGGCCAATGGCCTTCTCCCGCATGTTTCCCCAACCACGCACAGCCTGTGCGGGTTGGGGATGGATTTGGCGAAACAATCTGTAGCCGTACGGCTCTCTGCTCGGGGCGGATCGACTTCGTGATGTCGGCAGGCCACGAGGGAAGGTAGTGGATCTCGGTTGCCGTCGTGGTCCGCAGATCTCCACAGCTCCTCGCAGTCCGTGGGGGCTCGGGACCGGCTACCCGAGCATTGACGGCGGCGCTCGCAATGGAATCTCGGGCGGGCGAGGTCGGCTCGGCAGGCGGGACGGTGTACCCGGACCATCTGACGGGGAGCGGGTTTCGACCGATGCCGCCGGGCCGTCGGATTTCCACAATTGCGCACAGGCTGTGCGGGATTGGGGATGAACCGGGTGAGAGACGTTGGGGTGGGGCGAACGCAGAGTGCCACGGCGCGACTGGACACGGAGGTGACATCGGGGCGAGCGCACGGGCAGCCGGGGAGTCCGCGCGGGCGGGGTTTCGTGGGCTGTGGCGACATGGACCGCTTCCTCGTCCGGATCTCGTGGTGCGGTAGGAGAGGCACCGCGCCTTCCTACGGCCAGGAGCGCGCTAGCGCACGCCCAGCATGGGTGGCGCGAGGTTTTGGAAGCTCGAGGATTGGGGCGGGCGGACAGCCAGGATGGGTGGATAAGCGCTGGTCAGGGTGGTATTTGACCGGTTTGGGAGTGGTGTCCGCTTGCGTGGGAACCGGTGTGGGCGGTTTCGGGGCAGGGGGTGGAACCTGATGAGAGGGTGGTGAACCGGCATGAGTGGTCGGTATCTGGCAGTTCGGTCCCGGGTTCGGCGGATCATGGCGCTGAGCTCGCTTCCGCTGGCCATGGCGGTGGGCTGTTCGAGTGCCGGGGAGCCCGTGGACGTGGCCGGGCCACGTACCGGGGCGACGGGAACGGGCTTGCCGCAGGGGGATACGGCGCCGGATCCGCGGACGTCGCCGTCGACGGACGACTCGCTACAGCCTCCCGGGTTCACGAGCCCGCACGTACCCGCCTCTCCCACAACCGGTTCCGGGTCGGGTCAGCCGGGGATCGCGGCCGTGCCCGGGGTTCGGGTGCCGGCGGGCGACCGCGCGGACCGGCCGGTGCAGCCCGGGGTCACGACCCCGGGGCGGCTGCCGCGACTGCTCGAGGCCATGCCGGACTACCCGGTTCCCGCGAACTACCGCCCGATTCCCGACGCGTCGGTCCCGGCTCCGCCCATCGACTGGCAGTCCCTGCACGCGCCCGTCCCCGTCGAACCGGTCGCGCCCATCGCACCCCCGCCCCGCACCCTGCGCCTGGGCGACTTCACCTCCCCCGTACCGGACGATCTCCCCGGCCCCGTCCTGGACACCGTGAACGGCCTCGCCGCGCACGCCGAGGCAGCCATCGCCACGGGCGGTCAGTCCATCGGTCTCGCGCCCGGCCGCGCCGACAAGGTCGCCGCCGGCATCGTCGCCGGGGCCGCCCTCGGCGTCGTCGGCGCGAGCATCCCCGCCGCCGTGGCGGGCGCCGCCGCCGGAGCCGCCGTCGGCGCAGCCATCGGATTCGGCGTGGGAGTCGCGGGCACCCCGGCGGGCACGGCCCTGGGCGCGGCCGTCGCCGGGCTGCCGACCGGCGGCGCGGCCGCCGTCCCCGGCGCCGTCGCGGGAGCCCTAGCCGTGGCGGGAACCAGCACGGCGGTGGGTGCTGCCATCGGCGCCGCAGTCGGCGGCGTCGGCGCGGGCCTGGGCGCGGCCGTCCTCGGTGGCGTCGCGGGCGCTGCGGCCGGCGGCATCATCGGCGCGCACGTGTAGCCGACACGCACCGGAAAACGCGTGTGCTCCAGCACCATCGGACGAGAGGTTCAACCGCCGAGAACCCTACTGAGCGGCGTCCAACCTCTCGCGCCGGGAGTGATCACGCTGGCGCGGCTGCTCCCCTGCCCCAGTTGCATACGGCGACATCTGGCTCGCGCGGCATCCGGCGCCGCGCGGCCCGGCGAAGCCACTCGGCACCCAACGATTACCCATCACCCGCATCACGCTCGGCGGCATGATCTTTGCGCAGGTGTATTCGACGCACATCGGAAAGCGCCTGCGCATCAGCATCATCGGTGCGGAATTCGGATCTCGCATCGGCCAGCACCGGCGGTCGGCGTCACCGCTAGAAGAGGGTGGGTTCGCCGAAGCCGGGGGTGCGCTCTATTTCGAGGAGGGTTTGTTTCGTGCTCACGCCACCGGGGGCGGAGAAGCCGGTCAGGGCGTTGTCGGCGGCCAGGACCCGGTGGCAGGGGATGATCAGCGGGATCGGGTTGCGGCCCAGGGACTGGCCTACCGCCTGGGCGCCGCCGGGGGCGCCGATCCGGTTCGCGACCTCACCGTAGGTCAGGGTGTGGCCGGGCGGGATCGCCCGGGTGATCGCGTACACCGCGTTGTCGAAATCGTTGATCGGGCTGGTGTCCAACGGAATCCAGCTCAGGTCGTCGAGCTCGCCGGCCAGGTGGGCGCGGACCTTCTCGATGATCCCGGCGATCTCGGGCGTCGGTTCGGCTTCCCGAACGTCGAAGACGCGGTGGCGGCGCAGGATGTACTTCCGCACCGCCGCCGGGTCGGGCTCGGGGAGGGCGAAGCGGAAAACCCCGGCGGGGCTCCAGGCGAGGGCGCAGGTGCCGATCGCGGTATCGAAGAGCGCCGCCGAGGCGAGCGGGCGGTCCGGCTGGGACATAGGGCCAGTGTGCACGCGCGGACCGACAATTCCACTATTCAAAGGCCAGTTATCTAGAACTGGACTGTTTCCGTCCGGCACGGCACGACCGCGACATCCGGCAGTCCGGCCCGCCGCCACCCCCGCCGCGGCGCGGCCACGGGATCGGGTTGCTCCCGATGCGCGGCGACGGCGGCCAGGTCGGCGTACTGACGAGCGCCGTCGTACTCCCCGACCGACCAGTCCGACATCGGAGCATGCGGCCGGTAGCGCTCCAGCAGAATGCCCCAGCGTTCACCGGACTTGGGGGCGAACCGGTAGACGATCCCGGCGAAGGCGGCGACGACCAGGAAGGAGGCGAGCAGAGCGATCATTTCTCCATGGTGATCCGGTCTGGACTTGAAGAAAATATCCAGTGCCCCGATACTGGCCTTTATGGCCATTCGAGTAATCGGCGCCGCGAGCCTGACCCGCGATCTGGGCCGCTGGCGACACGACGAACCCGGCGCAGCCGCGGCGGACAACACGCGCCGCGCCACCCGCCCCGCCTACGTGGCCCTGGCCGAGAGCATCCGGCTGCTCATCCACGACGGCCGCGCACCCCTCGGGGTGGCCCTGCCCAGCGAACGCGATCTGGCCACCACCCTCACGGTCAGCCGCACCACCGTCACCTCGGCCTACGCGCTGCTGCGCGAGCACGGCTACCTGATCAGCCGGCAGGGCTCGCGCAGCACCGTGGCCCTGCCGCCCACCGTGGTGCACGACGGCACCAAACCCGCGCGCAGCCTGCTCGCCATGATGGCCCAGCCGGAGCTGCCCACCATCGACATGACCTACGCCGCCATGGCCGCGCCCGCGGAGATGACCGACGCGTATACCGCCGCGCTGCAAGGGCTTCCGACCTATCTCGGCACGCACGGCATGGACCCGGTCGGCATGCTCATGCTGCGCGAGGCCCTGGCCCGCCGCTACACCGAACGCGGCCTGCCCACCGAGCCGGATCAGATCCTGGTCACCCTCGGCGCCCAGCACGGCCTGCGCCTGCTGCTGAACGTGCTCACCACCCCCGCCGAACGCGTGCTCATCGAGCACCCGTCCTACCCCAACGCCATCGAGGCGATCCGCGACGTCGGCGCGCGCCCGGTGCCGGTGCCGCTGCGCCCGGACGGCTGGGATCTGGACGGAATCCGCAGTGCCGCACGGCAAACCGCGGCCAGCGTGGCCTACCTGGTGCCGGATTACCACAATCCCACCGGCCTGCTGCTCGGCGCCGAGGGCCGCGCGGAACTGGCCGCCATCGCCCGCGAGACCAGGATGACGGTGATCGTGGACGAGTCCATGGTCGATCTGCATCTCACCGATCACGAGATCATGCCGCCGGCAGCAGCTTTCGCGCGCGGCACCGAGATCGTCACCATCGGTTCGGCCTCGAAGTCGTTCTGGGGCGGTCTGCGCGTGGGCTGGGTGCGCGCGAGCCAGACGCTCATCACCAAACTGCTCGGCACCCGTTCCACCATGGACCTGGGCACCCCGGTCATGGATCAGCTGGCCACCGTGCACCTGCTCCAGCACGCGGACCCGATTCTCACCGTCCGCCGCGAACAGCTGCGCTCACGCCGCGCCGCGCTGCTCGACGCCCTCACCGAGGACCTTCCCGACTGGCGCGTCTCCCCCGGCGCGGGCGGCATGTCGCTGTGGGCCCAGCTCCCGGCGCCGGTCTCCACCGCCCTGGCCGCCACCGCCCCCAATCACGGCGTATTACTCGCCGCCGGACCGCGTTTCGGCGTGCAGGGCGCCTTCGAACGCTTCGTCCGCCTGCCCTTCACCCACGAGGAAGCCGACATCCGCCTGGGCGTGAAGGCCCTCGCGGCGGCCTACGCCTCGCTCACCCCGCACGCCGCCGAGCCCCTCGCCCCGCTGACCTGCTACTGATCGGAGCACGGGCGGCCCCGCCCGAGTCGAACAAGCACGAAAAACATTCCGCCCCCGCTGCTTTCGAGCAGCGGGGGCGGAAAGTTCACAACCGCGAACCGGTCCCGATCAACCCAGGATGTCGTGCCGCACGATCGTCTGATCGCGGCCCGGTCCCACGCCGATGCAGGACATCCGCGCGCCGGAGAGCTTCTCCAGCCGCAGCACGTACTCCTGCGCGTTCACCGGCAGCTCCTCGAAGGTGCGCGCCCCGGAGATATCCTCCGACCAGCCCGGCATCTCCTCGTAGATGGGCTTGGCGTGGTGGAAATCGGTTTGGGTGGTGGGCATTTCCTCGAAACGCTCACCGTCGATCTCGTACGCCACGCAGATCGGCACGGTCTCCAGGCTCGACAGCACGTCCAGCTTGGTGAGGAAGTAGTCGGTGATGCCGTTGACGCGGGTGGCGTAGCGGGCGATCACGGCGTCGAACCAGCCGGTGCGCCGGCCACGGCCGGTGGTCACGCCGACCTCGCCGCCCTTGTCCGCCAGGTACTCGCCGAACTCGTCGAACAGCTCGCTCGGGAAGGGACCCGAACCCACGCGGGTGGTGTACGCCTTCAGGATGCCGAGCACGGTCTGGATCTTGTTGGGGCCCACGCCCGAACCGACCGCCGCGCCGCCCGAGGTCGGGTTGGAGGAGGTCACGTAGGGGTAGGTGCCGTGATCGACGTCCAGCAGGGTGCCCTGCGAGCCTTCCAGCAGCACGATCTCGTCGCGCTCCAGCGCCTGGTTGAGCAGCAGGCGGGTGTCGGAGATGCGGTGCTTGAAGCCCTCGGCCTGGCCGAGCACCTCCTCGACCACCTGCTGCGGGTCCAGCGCGCGCCGGTTGTAGATCTTGACCAGCACCTGGTTCTTGAATTCGAGTGCGGCCTCGACCTTCTGGGTGAGGATCTTCTCGTCCAGCACGTCCGCGACGCGGACGCCGACGCGGGCGACCTTGTCCTGGTAGCAGGGGCCGATGCCGCGCCCGGTGGTGCCGATCTTCTTGTTGCCGAGGAAGCGCTCGGTGACCTTATCGATGGCCACGTGGTACGGCATGATCAGATGCGCGTCCGCGGAGAGCAGCAGGCGGGAGGTGTCCACGCCGCGCTCTTCCAGGCCCGCGAGTTCGGTGAGCAGCACGCCCGGATCGACGACGACGCCGTTGCCGATGACGTTGGTGACGCCGGGGGTGAGGATGCCGGACGGAATCAGGTGCAGCGCGAACTTGTCCCCGTTGGGGAGCACGACGGTGTGACCGGCATTGTTGCCGCCCTGGTATCGGACGACCCAATTGACCCTGTCACCGAGCAGATCGGTCGCTTTGCCCTTGCCCTCGTCGCCCCACTGGGCGCCGATCAGCACGATTGCCGGCATGAGGAGTCTCCTACGGGTTCGACGCGCAGCACCGGTGATGCTGCAGCTACCCGCCGTCAGAAGGCGGTGGCCGGAAGAACAGTCTAATAGACGACGTATTACTCGCTGCGCCCATACCCTGCGACGATCGCGCGCGCCGGGCCGCGAGGGGCCGTGAGCGTGCCACGCCGAATCGGACACGCGGGGATCGGGGTGACCCCGCGCACGGTCGAGCGAGCCGTTCGGCGCGGCGCGGCGGGTGCCGTCGAACAGGGCTAAGGTGACAAAGGGAGCCGGACCGGCAGGGCGTCCGCGTGAACGCAGTGAGGCGATGTGTTGGCGAGTCAGAGGCGGGTGTACGGCAGTTGAGTACCCATGTTCTCCGCTGTGACGGCGCGCCGGTACCGATCGCCCTGGCCTCGCTCCCGCTCACACAGACTTCCGCGCTCCCGGACACCTCGGTCCTGGACGAACTGCTGCCGGTCATGGCGGCGGACAGCCTGCCGCGCCTGATCGTGCTCGGCGAGGACGCCGGGCTGGCCGCGGTGCTGACCCATCTGATGCGCACCGAGCGGCTCGGGGTGGAGATCGGTTACGTGCCGGTCGATCGGACCTACGGCTCGCGGGCGTACGCCACCGGGACGGGTTCGGCCGCCGCCAAACTGGCGCTCGAGGGCCGGGCCACCGAGACCCCGCTGATCCGCGACGACACCGGCAAGGTGCTGATCGGTCGCGCCACCATCGTCGGCGAGGGCGGGGAGAAGCTCGAGGGCGAGGCGTACGTCGACGACACCCGGCTGTTCACCGGAAAGGTCCCCGCACTGCACATTTCGCCGACCCTGGAGATGCCGGGCCTGCACGCCACCGTCCAGCGCGGCCTGCGCAAGAAGCGCTGGGTGCAGGGGCGCGCCATGCAGCTCGGCACCCGCGGCGGGGTCGTGACCCGCGACGGCATCACCACCGACAAGCCGGTGCGACGCTCCACTTTCTATCGGCATCACGAACCGTGGCTGCTGGTACGTTGACGCTCCCGAACCAGGCAACCGGGCACCGACGAGGAGTCCGATGAACTCGCCCCGCGCGATCGGCCGGGCCACGGGCGCGGTCCGCCCCAGCCCCGTGTTCCTGCTCGTGGTCGCCGTCGCGGTGGCCGGCGGCGTCCTGGCGTGGAACTCCGACGTGTTCTCCAGGACCGCGGAATTCGGCGTCTTCATCATGGTGATCGCGGGCTGGGTGGTGTCGCTGTGCCTGCACGAATTCGCCCATGCCTTCGTCGCGTACCGGGCCGGGGACCGCGAGGTCGAGATGCGCGGCTACCTCACTTTGAATCCGCTCAAGTACAGCCATCCGCTGCTGTCGATCGTGCTGCCCATGCTGTTCATCGCGATCGGCGGGTTCGCGCTGCCGGGTGGTGCGGTGTACGTGCACGCGCACAACTTCAGCCCGCGTACCCAGCGGATTCTCAGTGCCGCCGGACCCGCGGTGAACGCGGTGTGCGCGCTGGTGCTGCTGGTGGTGATCCGCGTCTTCGGCAGTGAGAGTTCACATCCCGCGTTCTGGTTCGGGCTGAGCTATCTCGCGTATTTCCAGATCATGGCGACGGTGCTGAACCTGATTCCGATTCCGGGCACCGACGGCTACGGGATTCTCGAGCCGTCGCTGAGCTATCAGACGCGGCGTTCGATGGATCAGATCAAGCCGTACGGCATGCTGCTGCTGGTGGCGCTGCTGTTCGTGCCGGAGCTGCGGGACGTGTTCTTCGGGGCGATCGACTCGCTGTTCGGGCTGTCGGGGATCCCGCGGGACTGGATCGCCTACGGCAGTTCGCTGCTGCGCTTCTGGAACTGAGCGGCCGGAAAGTTCGAGGCCGGGCCACCCCTCGCGTGCCCGGCCTGCCTCGAACGGTATCGGCGCGCCGGCCGTATATCCCGAGTAGCGGACTACTCGAATCAATCGACGGGCGTCACATAGGGATTCGCGACGGTGGGCGGCAGCAGCGCGATGGCCGAGAGCCGGCTCACCCCGCACACCCGCATGAGATCCACCACGATCGAACGGGTCTGGGCGAAGACCACGTGCGCGGAGATCCCCGCGCCCTCCACCAGGTCCTTGGTCGCGCCCTTGGCGACGGTGCGCAGCACGCGGGTGGCCTCGGCGGCGTCGGGCTGGTCGCCGGGATCGGCGAGCACCATGGCGCGCACCACCTCCACGGCCTTGCCGAGCGCCTCGACCTCGAGGGTGAGGCGCGGGTCCAGGATCTCGTCGTCGCGGACCAGGGACAGGGCGCGGCGCAGCAGCACGCGGGTGTTGCGGGTGGCGTTGTCCAGCGGGTCGGCGACCTCGCGCAGGCGTGCCATGCGCTTGCGCGAATTCCAGTACAGCGGTGAGATTCTGCTGATCTCGCGACCGCCGTCGAGGGTGCTGCGCAGCGAATCGAGGCGGGACTGGGTGCCGCGGGCGGCCTCCAGCGCGGCCTTGATCTTGTCGGCGTCGTGTTCGAGCAGGCCGTCCGCGCAGTCGGTGAGCCCGGTGCCGATGACGCCGAGGATGTCGGCCGCCTGCTGCCGGGCCCGGCGCACCGGATGCAGCGGCAGCGCCGCCACCACCACGATGCCGACCAGACCACCCACCAGGGCGTCGATGATGCGGAGGTTCGACGCGCCGCTCGAGGGTGGCAGCAGCGTCGCCACCAGGACCGCGGAGGACGCGGCCTGCATGGTGATGACCGGGCCGCCGTCCAGGAACACCGCCGTGCACATGGCGGCGACGACCAGCAGGGTGATCTGCCAGACCCCGGTGCCGAAGTACGAGACGAACAGGTCGCCGATGCCGATGCCGACCGCGACGCCGACGATCAGCTCCACCGCCCGGCGCAGGCGCGCACCGAAGGAGACCCCGATGGAGATCATGGCCGCCATCGGCGCGAAGAACGGCTGCGGGTGGCCGATCACGTTGTGCGCGATGAACCAGGCCAGGCCCGCGCCGACCGCGCACTGCAGGATCGGCAGCAGCGAGGAGCGGACCCGGGTGGCGGCGGTGCGCATGCGCGCTACGCCGCTGTCCTTGGCGGCGTCGAGCGTCGTGCCCAGCCCACTGGCGGTCAAGGTGTCAGTCGAGCCCGAGTTCGGCGGCGGCGCGCGGGTCGCAGTCCTCGAGCAGATCCAGGCAGCGCGCGTACTCGTCGGTCTCGCCGATCGAGCGGGCCGCCTTGGCGAGCGCGCCGACCGCGCGCAGGAAGCCCTGATTGGGTTCGTGGCTCCACGGCACTGGGCCGAAACCCTTCCAGCCGTTGCGGCGCAAGGCATCCAGGCCGCGGTGGTAGCCGGTGCGGGCGAAGGCGTAGGCGGCGATGATGTCGGCGTTCACCACCGGGGTCGTGGCGGATTCGCCGCCGCGCTCGAGCGCGCCCTCGGCCAGGTGGGCCCAGGCGATGGAGGCCGTCGGATGCGCCGCCGCGACCTGCACCGGGTCTTGATGATTCAGCAGCGCTTCCTCGGCGTCGGTGTTTTCCGGAAGCAGTACCGGCTGGGGTCCGAGCAGATCACCGAAGGAGGTCATGCCGATCATTCTGCACCGACTACCAAAATGCTCAGTAGGCTGACCGTCGAATGACAGTTTCCGCCGAAAATGAGGGGTAGCGCGTGTCCGACTCGAAGGACGACCAGAAGCCACACGGCCCTGCCGATCCGGCAGCCCCAGGCACGGGCGCCGACCAGGACACCGCCAAAACCGAGATTCCGGCGTCGGAACCCGCCCCCACCGCCGCCACCGAGGTGATCCGCAAGCCCGGCGCGCCCGCGAATCCCGCACCCGCGCAGCCCAACCCCCCGGCCACCCCCGGCTTCGCCACCATCCAGTACGACGGCCCGACCACCCGCTACCAGCCCGGCCGGGCCCCGCAGAACTCCCCCGCCGCCCCGGGCGTGTCGCCGGAGGCCGCCACCACGAAGTTCGACGCCGTGCCCCGGCCCGACGCGGGCGCCGGGTCGGCGGACGTTCCCACGGGCAAGATCGAAAGCCCGGCGGGCGGCGCGCCCGGCGCGGGCGCGGCAGGCGGCGCGAGCCCGGCGGGCGGAACCGGCGCGGGCGCGGCGGGCGGCGCGGCGGACCGCGGTGACGCGCCGAACCAGGCCGCGGGCGCGGCCGGCCAGGTGACTTCCGCCGCCGGAGCCCAATCCGCCGGTGCGACAGGGCAGCCCGGCACCCCTGGCGACCGGAACGTCGCCGACAGCGCGCCGAGCAGTGACGGTGGGACGGCTGACGGCACAGACGACCGCACCATCGCCGGTGCGGCGACCACCCCCATGCCGGCGGCCACGTCCGGACCCAGGGCCCAGTCCCCCGCGGCGCAGGACGCTCGGAACGCGTCGAGCGCCGGCGGCGGGACGGGCGATGCGGGCCGACCGGCCGGCGTCGGTCAACCCGATGATCGCGAACTCTCCGGCGGCGCTGGGCAATCCGGCGATCGGATCGATCGCGACGCGCAGCCGGTCGGCGGCGGGCAGCCGGTCGGGCAGCCCCGGTCCGGCGATGCGGGTCCGGCTGTCGGCGGTGGCCGAGCCGGCGACCGCGACCAAGCTCCCGTCGGCGGTGGCCAGGTCGGCGATGCCGGTCGGACCGGCGGCGCTGTGCAGCAAGGCAATGCGACGGGCGCGGCAGGCGTCGGTGGCGCGGCAGGAAATGTCGCGGCAGGCAGTGCAGCGGGCGGCGCGACAGGCGGTAACGCGGCAGGTGCCGGTAGCGCGGCAGGCGGTGGCGACGCGGCAGGCGGTGGCGACGCGGCAGGCGGTGGCGACACGGTGCGGCTCGGCGGGGCCGAGGGTGCCGCGCGGGACAGTCAGGGTGGATTCACGCAGGGTGAGGGGGCCGGGGAGCCGGACTCCGAGCTGGGTGTGGCAGGGGACATCGCGGCCGCCGGTGCGCCCGTGGTGGACGGTCCGGGCGGAAAGGCCGGCGCGGCAGGCGAACCCGGCGGTGATGCGCCGGGAGACGCGCCGCACGAGGGTGTGGCCGACGCCAAAACCGTTGCCATGAAGCAGGTTCCGGTCACCGATGACGCGACCACCGCCTTCCCGGTGGTGAGCGGCGACGGGGCGACGCAGAAGATCCGCGTCAGCGGGCCGCAGGGGCGGGCGGTCAGCAAGCCGCCGAGCTCGCCGCGCGGCACCGCGGGGCCGGGCAACGCCGGTCCGCGCGGCGCTGGCCCGGATCACCCCTCGTACCAGGATCAGTCCGTGGAGGAGACGCACCCCGCGCCTCCGAACGCGCCGCGGCCCCCGTTCGGCCAGCGCCGTCCCGCCTCCGCACCCTCCCCGGCCGACATGCAGCCGACCACGCCGGCGCAGCCGATCCGCGGCCCGCGCGCGATGCCCCCCGGCCCCCAGCGGGTCGGGCCCGGCGCGCCGCAGGGCCCGGGCGCACAGGGTCCACAGGGTCCGAACGGCCCCCGCGTTCCCGGCGGCCCCCAGGGCGGACCCGCGGGACCCGGCGGTCCCGCCGGACCCGCAGGCGCACAGGGCAATCCGCAGGGTAGGCCCGGCGGTCAGCCGGGACCCGGCACGCAGGGCGGCCCCAACGGCCCGGGCGCGCAAGGCGGACAACAGGGTTCGGCCGCCGCGCTCGGCGCCGCCGCCGCTGGCGCTGCGGGCGCCGCACAGCTACACAAGGGCCCGCAGGGTCCCGGCGGTGCGCAGAACAACCCCCAGGGTCCGGGCCAAGGCGGCAATCCCCAGGGCCCCGGCAATCACGGCGGTCAACAGGGCCCCGGCGGCCAGGCAGGCTCGCAGGGACCGGGCGGTTCGCAAGGGCTCGGTAACCAAGGGTCCGGCGGCCAGAGCAATCCGCAGGGCCCCGGCGGCCAGGGCGGTCCTCAGGGACCGGGCGGTCAAGGCGGACCTCAGGGACCCGGCGGCCAAAGCGGTCCCCAGGGACCCGGCGGCCAGGCCGGACCCCAAGGCCCCGGCGGCCAGGGTGGACCCCAGGGACCCGGCGGCCAGGGCGGCCCACGCGGTCCCGTTGGCGCGCAAGGCAATCCGCAGGGACGGCCCGGCGGCGGGCAGGGCCCGCAGGGGCAGGGTGGCCCGCAGGGGCCCGGCGGCCCCGGAAACCTCCCGGGCGGCGCGCAGGCCGGGGGCGCGCTCGCGGGCGGCGCCGGCGGCCCGCAGCTGCAGAAGGGTCCGCAGGACGGCGGCGCGCAGGACGCGGGCCGGGCTTTCGGCGGCTCGCAGGACGCGACCCAGGTGTACAACGTCGCGGACGCGGGGCGTGTCGCACCGCCGCAACGGATTCCGGCGAGCGGCGAGGTGGCGCAGCCGCAGCGGATTCCCGCGGCGGGCGCGGACGGCGGTGACGACAAGGCGCCGGGCAAGGCCGGTCCGAACAAGAAGCTGCTGCTCATCGGCGCGGGCGTCGTGGTGCTGGTGATCGCCGTGATCGCGGCGGTGATCGGTTTCGGCGGCGGCACCGACGACTCACCCGAGGGCCAGGTGAAGCAGGCGATCGGCACCTACACCGACGCCCTGTCCGACGGCGATCTCGACGCCCTTCGCGGCATCACCTGCGGTGCCCAGCACGACTTCTACAAGAACATCTCCGCGGAGCAGTTCGCCGGCGTCTACCAGACGTCGAAGGAGCAGAAGAGCATTCCGGTGGTGCGCAGCGTCGACGCGATCCGGATCACCGGCGACGCCGCCCTGGCCCAGGCCACGGTCTACACCGAGGCCGACCCCGGCAAGCAGTCCGCCCGCACCTTCGACCTCCAGCGCACCGACGACGGCTGGAAGGTCTGCGACCCGCCGACCGGCCAGCAGTAACGCCAGTCCCACGACACCGGCACCCCGTCGATCGACGGGGTGCCGGTGTCGTTTCACGGACACTGTCCGGCGGGTCCTGCCCTGCCGTGAGGGAACCCACGGTTACATCGCGGGCCTTCGCACCGATGTTCCTCGTGGGCAGGTGGCGTATGAGCGCCGCCACCCGCGACGAACGTCACATACACCTGGTCAGCAGCCCAACACCTGGGTAACATCCTGCGGATTGTCTGGGCCAGCCACCACGGCTGTGTCGGCGCCACGGCGGCCCGTACAGCCGTGGTGTCGTGCTTGCGCCGAAGCGGCCATTGCCCACCAGGTTTCGATATTGCAGGGAGCTGAACACCATGCCGGAGACGGCCGAGGCGACTATCGCCACCGCCACCGATCTGGTCGGACGGCACTTTCGAGTCCGCGATCACTACGACGTCGGGCGCGAGAAGATTCGCGAATTCGCGCGGGCCGTCCGCAACGACCACCCCGCCCACCACCACGAGGAGCACGCGAACGCGCTCGGCTACGCCGGCCTCATCGCCTCCCCCACCTTCGCCTCGGTGATCGGCGCGGCCACCACCCGCAGCCTCATCGGCACGGTGCTCACCGAATACGACGTGTCGCAGATCCTGCAGACCGACCAGATCTTCGAGTACCACCGGCCCATCGTCGGCGGCGACCTGCTGTCGGTGGACGTGGCCGTGGAGAACATCCGGATCTTCGGCGACAACGACTTCATCACCATCAAGGTCACGCTGACCGACGCCGACGCCCTGCCGGTCCTGGTCGCGACCACCACCATCGTGGCCCGCCGCGGCGTCGAGATCGACCCGGCCGCCGCCGACATGGTCTCGGGCCTGGTCATGCACGGCCACGTCACCGACTCCAACGCCGAGGGCTCCCTCGACCCGTCCGGGCTCATCCTGCTGGACCCCGACGAGGTCGGCGAACTGCGCACCCCCGCCCCGGCCCTGCCGGTGCACACCGTGCCCACGACCGGCACCCTGACCGCGGGCACCGAACTGCCCGGCTCCCGTATCCCGCTCACCCGCGGCGACCTGGTCAACTACGCGGGCGTGTCCGGCGATCCGAACCCCATTCACTTCAGCGACGCCGCCGCCGAACTGGTCGGCCTGCCGACCGTCGTCGCGCACGGCATGCTCACCATGGGCCTGACCGCGAGCTACCTGGTGGACTGGCTCGGCGATCCGGCCGCCCTCAGCAAGTTCAGCGTGCGGTTCTCCGGCTTCGTCGCCGTGCAGCCGACCGCGCCCACCTTCGTGGAGTTCACCGGCAAGGTGAAGTCGGTCGACGCCGAAACCGGTTCGGCCACCGTCGTTCTCGGCGCGACGTCGGAGGGCAAGAAGCTCTTCGGCCGGGCCGTGGCCGAGGTCCGGCTCTCCAGCGCGACCGCGCAGGGCTGAGCGCGACTGTTCGGCCGAGGCCGACCGTCGCGCGGCCGAGCATCGTCGCGTACCAACGAGGCGCGCGGAAGCCCAAACGGCGGCAGCCGCCACCACACCGATCCCGTCTTGCGCCGGGACCGGGCCGGGACCATCCGCGACGTGAAGGCACGTGAAGGCGAAGGGCGGAACGCACATCCCGTGCGTTCCGCCCTTTCCCGTTCCCGGAGTTCCCGTTCCCCGCGCTACTCCACGCGCGCGTGCATCAGATAGACGTTGTAGTCGTTCCAGGTCGACATGGTGAAGTACAGATCGTTCGCCGTCGACCACGGATGAATGAATCCGCCGTACAGCTCCGGGAACTGCGCGGCGGTCACCGTCACCGCACTCGGCGACCACACGCCCTGCGGCGAATCCGATTCCCGCACAACGAGGGCCGCCTTCGCGGTGTCGAGGTAGCTCATCTGCCAGACCTTGCGCTCGGCGTCGTAGTTCACCGACAGTTCGGCCGCGGGCGCGTCCACGATGGTCGAGGCGGCCTGGTACCCGCCGACCGGCGTCCACGCGCCGTCGCGCCAGTACTGGTACGCGGTCGTGTTGAGCACCTGGTCCTTCGGCACCCTGGCGAGCCCCACCGCACCGAGGCGGGTGTTGCGCGTGCCGAACATGTAGACGTAGTCGCCCTCGGGCACCATCGCGCTGACCTGGAAGTTGGAGACGCCGAAGATGTTGTCCCACTTGGCGTGCGGGTCCTTGACCCAGGTCTGCCCGTGATCGTCGGAGTACGCGAGCCCGCCGTAGTTGGTGAACCAGGTGCCCGGGATCGAGTTCCAGGTGCGAATCGACATGTAGCTCATGTACTGCCGGTCCCCGATGGCGAATCCGGAGGTCGGGATGGTGGTGATCTCGATGTTGTCGAGCTTCTTGCTGGTCAGCAATTCGACGGCGTGGCAACGACTGTCGGTGACGAAGCTGTCGAAGGTGACCCCGTCGCCGAGCTCGCGATCGGTGCTGAAGGCGAGCAGATTGCTGCGCCAGTCGTTGCCGAACCCGCCCGGCGGATGGAAGTCGTCGCCCACCGAGTCGCCGAACGCGATGGCGATCTCGCCCGGCTTGCTCTCCCACATGATGCCCAGGTCGGTGCCCTCGACCTGCCAGCGCTTGTCGGTCCGGTTGATCGAATTCGCTCCGGTCAGCTTGGCCACCTCGCGCACCTGCGAGACCCGCGGCAGCGGCCGGGCGGGCGCCTGCGGCGCGGCCTCGATGATCGGCTGCGCGACCTCGGGCGCGGGCGGCAGCGGCTCGGGATCCGGGTCGGGAAAGGCGAAGTGGAACGGCTGCGGCTTGAGGATCAGCTGCGGAATCCCCAGCAGCTCATTGAGATTGGGCGCGGGGTCGGGGCGATCGGTGAGGTCCGGGCAGGGGTTCTCACACGGATCCGCGGGCAGTTCCATCGCGACCCGGGTCTTGTTCTCCTTCGGCGGCCCCGGATCGACGGTGACCACCGGATAGGCGATGGGCACCTCCATCCGGTCCGGCACCAGGGTCTCGTGCACCGGCGCGGGATCGGTCTTGCACGGGCCGATACCGGGAATCCGTTTCCCCGCTTCGGCTTCCGCCGGCTCGGCCAGGGCGATCTGGGCGTTGGAGGACACCAGCATCCCGGCCCCGACGACCACCGCGCCCACGGCGGCCAGCATCCGCTTGGCCATGCGTCACCCTTCGATAGGACTCACCGGACACACCCGGCGAACGACCCTACCCGGCTTTCCCCGCGGCGCAGCCGTACTCGCCGGAGAATCTCGCACGCGCCCCGATCAGCGCGCCGCGTGGAACACGAACGTCGTCGAGCCGATGCGAATGGCGTCCCCGTCGGCGAGCACCACCGAGGTCTCGATCGCCGTCTCGTTGATGTAGACCCCGTTGGCCGAGCCCAGGTCCTTGATGAGCAGTCCGGCCCGGCTCGGCGTGATGTGCGCGTGGTACCGGCTCGCCTTGGGATCGTCCAGGATCAGGTCGTTGTCGACCATCCGCCCGATCTTGATGCCGCCGATGCCGATCGGAATGGCCCGCCCGCTCGCGGTCCGCAGCTGCCCGGCCCGGATGGCCCGCGGCATCTCGGTGACCGTCTCGGTCATCGCCTTGGCCTGCGCCTCGATCTCGGCGATCGCGCCGGTGTGCAGCGGCTCCTGGCGCAGCACCCGCTGTTCCAGCGCGGTGATGGCCGGACCCGGATCGATGCCGAGCTCGGCCGAGAGCACCGTGCGCACCCGGCGGCACGCCTCGAGCGCGTCGGCCTGGCGGTCCGAGAGGTAGAGCGCGGTGATGAGCTGGGCCCACAGCGGCTCCCGCAGCGGATGCGCGTTGGTCATCGACACCAGCTCGCCGATCACCGAACGTGCGTTGCCGCAGGCGATCTCGGCGTCGATGCGCGCGGAGGCGACCAGCAGCCGCTCCTCGTTCATGGCGGTGGCGAAATCCCCGGCGAAGGACAGCCCGGACAGATCGTCCAGCGCCCGCCCGCTCCACTCCTGCAGCGCGCTCGCGTACAGCCGCGCCGCGCCCGCGTGATCGCCGAGCGCGGCGGCTTCCTTGCCGGCCCGGTGCATGCTCTCGAAGCGCCCGAGGTCGCAATCCTCGTCGGGAATCTCGAGGCGGTACCCGGACGCCTCGGTCCGCAGCACGGCGACCGAGTCGACGCCCGCGTTGCGCAGCGTCTTGCGAATATTGGAAACAAACACCTGCAGGCTGGCCTGGTAGGAATCCGGCGGATCGTCGTTCCAGACGTAATTGGCCAGCGCCTGCGAAGACACCGCGCGTCGCCGGTTCACGGTCAGAGCCGCGAGCAGCGCGCGCGGCTTGGGGCCGCCGACCAGCACTGGACGGCCGCCGACCAGCACCTGCACAGGTCCGAGGACCCGCACATCGAGAGTCATTGCCCTGCACCTCGTATAACAGCGAACGGCCGCGGCAGCACTGGGCAGCCGCGGCACGCTCAGCTCACTGCGCCGGAGTTTTCTCCGGCTCGTGGCTTACCTTACTTGGCGCTGATGGAACGGCCCGCCGACTTCAGGTCGTTGCACGCCTCGAGAACGCGCGCGGCCATGGAGGTTTCGGCCTTCTTGAGGTAGCTGCGCGGGTCGTAGACCTTCTTGTTGCCGACCTCACCATCGATCTTGAGGACGCCGTCGTAGTTGCCGAACATGTGACCGGCGACCGGGCGGGTGAAGGCGTACTGGGTGTCGGTGTCGACGTTCATCTTCACCACGCCGTAGCGCAGCGAGTCCTCGATCTCGCTCTTGAGCGAGCCCGAACCGCCGTGGAACACGAAGTCGAACGGCTGCGCGTCCGAGCCGAGGCCCAGCTTGGCGGCCGCGACGCGCTGGCCCTCGGCGAGCACCTCGGGCTTGAGCACGACGTTGCCCGGCTTGTACACACCGTGCACGTTGCCGAAGGTGGCGGCCAGCAGGTACTTGCCGTTCTCGCCCGCGCCCAGCGCGTCGATGGTCTTCTGGAAGTCCTCGGGCGAGGTGTAGAGCTTGTCGTTGATCTCGGCCTCGACGCCGTCCTCTTCACCGCCGACGACGCCGATCTCGACCTCGAGGATGATGTTCGCGGCATGGCACTGCTTGAGCAGTTCCTTGGCGATCTCGAGGTTCTCGTCGATCGGGATGGCCGAGCCGTCCCACATGTGCGACTGGAACAGCGGGTTCAGGCCGGACTTGACGCGATCGGCCGAGATGGCGATCAACGGGCGAACGAAGGTGTCCAGCTTGTCCTTCGGGCAGTGATCGGTGTGCAGCGCGATGGTGATGTCGTACTCGGCCGCGACGACGTGCGCGAACTCCGCGAGCGCCACCGCACCGGTGACCATGCTCTTGACACCCAGTCCGGAACCGAATTCGGCGCCACCGGTGGAGAACTGGATGATGCCGTCACTGCCGGCATCGGCGAAACCCTTGATCGCGGCGTTGATCGTCTCGGACGACGTGCAGTTGATCGCGGGGAACGCGAAGGAGTTCTCCTTGGCCCGAGCAATCATCTCGGCGTAGATCTCCGGAGTCGCGATGGGCACAATGACCTCCACTGTGGTGTGCTGTGTACAACAAATTCTGTCAGGCCACACACTAAGCCAATCGGCTTTTCGCCTGGCAATTGCCTCGGAACAGGCCCCGGACACCTGACAAGTTTGTGAGGTTCCTTCGAGGTTCGGTGTGACATAGCAATCACCGGTAGGGTGGTGGCCGTGACCTTGCTGGCCGTATCCGATGCCGTGACGACCACCGTCGCGATGCCCGAGATCCTCGATCCCATGTACCTCCTCACCGAGACATGGCTGAGCAAAGTGGTGCTCGGCGCGATCCTGGCAATCGTCTTCATCGAGACCGGCCTGCTGTTCCCGCTGCTTCCCGGCGACTCGCTGCTGTTCACCGGCGGCATGCTCGCCGCCCAGGATCCCGCGCCCGCCGGACTCAACATCTTCGTGCTGGTGCCGCTGACGATCCTGGTCGCGTTCCTCGGTGATCAGTCCGGGTACTGGATCGGCCGCGGCATCGGCCCGGCCATCTTCAAGAAGGAAGACAGCCGCTTCTTCAAGAAGAAGTACGTCACCGAGACGCACGAGTTCTTCGAGAAGCACGGCCCCAAGACCATCATCCTGGCCCGCTTCGTGCCCATCGTGCGCACGTTCATGCCGGTGCTCGCGGGGGTGTCCAAGATGGACTACCGCAAGTTCGTCGCCTTCGACATCGTCGGCGCGATCCTGTGGGGCGGCGGCATCACGGTGCTGGGCTACTTCCTGGGCAATGTCGAGTTCATCCGCAAGAACATCGAAGCCATCTTCCTGCTGATCGTGTTCATCTCGATCCTGCCGGGCATCGGCGCGGTGCTGCGGAACCTGCGCAACCGGAACGCCCAACCCGCTGATGCGAACGCGAACGCCGACACCGAGCAGTTCGCGGTCATCACGAACGAGCCGAACCGCTGAGCCAAAAGGTGTCCACCCACCCGATGAACGTCGCCATGGGCGGTTTCGGACCGCTCGAAACGGCCGGACCGGTGTTGGTCTGGACAGTGGTCCTGACCTTTGTCTTTCTCGAATGCGCGCTCATCATCGGGCTCTTCCTGCCCGGTGATTCCATGCTGCTGACCGCGGGCATCGTGCTGGCCGCGCACGGCTCCGGCGAAGCGCACGTCTGGGCGCTATCGGTCGGCGCGATGATCGCCGCCGTCGCGGGCAACCAGGTCGGGTACGTGATCGGGCAGAGAACCGGCGATCACCTGGTGGCTCGAAAGAACGGCAAGTACATCAACACCCAGAATTTGACCCGGGTGGCCGACCTCTTGCATCGGCACGGATTCCTGGCGGTTCTGGTCGCGCGCTGGATTCCGTGGGTGCGCACGCTGTGCCCGCTGGTCGCGGGCGCGGCGGGCATGGATCACCGCCGGTACACGATCGCCTCCACCATCGGCGCGATCATCTGGGCGCCGGTGCTGCTGCTCGTCGGCTTCTACGCCGGCAATTTCCTGGAGGGCATGGACTGGCTCATGCCCGCGGTGATCGGCACGCTGATCGTGGGCCTGGTGCTCGGCACGATCGTGGGCGTGCGCCAGTACCGCGTGGAGATGGCCCGTCCCGCCGAGGATTTCGACCTCGAGTGCGAGACCGAGCCCATTCCCCAGGTGCACCGCCACACCGCCTGAGCTCAGAATCCCGCTGCCGAGACAACATGGGCAGCTTCCATCAGCTTCCAGCCCGAAAGCTGCACCGACAGATCACGTTCGGGGTTGCGCGAGGCCGTGACCGAACCGCCCTCGAGCATGCCCGCGCCGGAGATGCGCGGTAGTCGCGCGGGCTGTCGCCAATCCGGGCCGAAGAGCGGGTTCCCGTCCACGTCGAGCCGGTTCTCCCAGGCCGCCACGGCCGAGCGGCTCACGATGTCCGCCGCCCCGCGCCGCGCGTTCACCTGCGCCGGTTCCTCGCCCGGGAGCATGAGCGCCATCAGGGCCAGGTAGCGGATCAGGATGCCGTTGAACAGGCCGCCGTCGCCGCCGCCGTCCCCGGTGACCACCCCGCCCACCACGAGATGTTCCTCGATGGCCGCTAGCAGGCGCACCGCGCGGTCGACGTGCCTGGGTTCGCCGGTGTGCACGGCCAATTCGGTTTCCAGGCCGAGCACCACGCCCTGGCAGTAGCTGTAGGCGGGCGTCTCGATCTCGCCCGAGGGCAGGTGGATGCCGTCCAGGATCAGGCCGGAGTTCTTGTCCCGCAGGGTGTCATCGAGCCAGTCGGAGATCTCCTGCGCGCGGGCGTAGCGGCCGAGCCGGGCCATGGCGATGCCGACCGGTCCGTTCGCCGGGGCGTTGAAGTAGTCCGATCCGCGCCGCCACGGCACCGCGCCGAACTGCGGCTCGAAGCCGGTGTACAGGTCCTTCTCCAGCGCGAGCAGCCCACCGCGCACCTCGGTGATGCCCTGGGTCCGCTCGGCGCGTTCGAGCGAGATGGCCAGCCACGCCATGTCGTCGTAGTAGTTGTTGGTCCACCCGGTGAGGTTGCGAACCCGCATCCCCTGCGCGACGGTCGCGATCCGCCGCCGCCGGGCCGGGGTCGGCGCGCGATTGGCCGCGTCGACCGCGCAGTCGATCAGGTGCGCCTGCCACCAGTAGTGCCAGAACATGAAGGCCCGCTCGCGCTTGGTGGCGGGCCAGCCCACCACCCCCAGCGTCGTCCCCGGAATCGCCCACAGCGGGCGCAGGTGCCGCGCCACGATCGCCGACTCCGCCAGATCGGCGCGCTCGGCCCACAAAGCAGCGCTCGACTCGGTATTACGCCCGGTCCGCGAAGTCATGGACATATCGTGCCAGCCGGACAGCCCGCCATGTGGCTGATTTGTTACCACTTTCCGGCGCGCGCCCGCTGTTCGGCCGGTGGCGGGGCCCGCGCGGCGGAAAAGTCGGGACGGCGGCGCGGCCGGCGTGGGACGGTCCGTCCCGGCGGCGCGGCTACCAGGCGTCGGTCAGATCGGCGTGTGCCCGAACCCAGGCGTGCATGGCGATGCCCGCCGCGACGCCGGCGTTGATGCTGCGGGTGGACCCGAACTGGGCGATGGAGACGGTGAGCCGGGCGGCGTGCTTGGCGGCGTCGGTGACGCCGGGGCCCTCCTGGCCGAACAGCAGCAGGCAGTCGCGCGGCAGGTCGGCGGTCTCCAGCGGCACCGAGCCCGGGACGTTGTCCACCGCGACGACCGTAAGACCGTGTGCGGCAGCGTATTCGAGCAGCTCGGCGGTATCGGCGTGATGGTGGATGTGCTGGTAGCGATCGGTCACCATGGCGCCGCGCCGATTCCAGCGCTTGCGGCCGACGATGTGGACCGCGGCCGCGCCGAAGGCGTTGGCGGTGCGCACGACCGTGCCGATGTTCGCGTCGTGCCCGAAATTCTCGATGGCCACGTGGAATGGGTGCCGGCGGGAGTCGAGATCGGCGACGATCGCCTCGCGGGTCCAGTACCGGTAGGCGTCGACCACGTTGCGGCGGTCGCCGTGCGCGAGCAGTTCGAGATCCAGGCGGGGATCGGCGGGCGGTTCGGAGCCGTACTCCGCCGACCAGGGCCCGACGCCGTGCGGATGCTCGCCCCATTCGGTCGGACCGGGGGCGAGTGGATCGTCGGCTGTCGGGGCGGAGCTCACCCGGACATCGTAGTGACCGCCGCGCCGGCGCCCGCTCCGGTCACCAGGAGCCGGAGGTCACGGCGTACAGGATCACGCCGCCGTATCCGAGGATGAACAGCCCCATGATGCAGGTGGAGATGATGCCGCAGATGTAGCCGACCTGCACGTTCCCGCGCCCGCCGATCTGGCCGCCGGAGTAGTCGATCTCCCGGCGTGCCTTGGCGCCCATGATCCACGCGACCGGACCCAGTAACTGGCACAGCACCAGACTCAGAATTCCGAGCACCATGACGGTCGTGGCCTGCGGATGGTCCGGCGGCGGGCCGTAGTGCGGGTAAGCGGGATAGCCGTAGGGCGGGTAACTCACCGCACCATCGTATTTCGACGGCGCGGTGAGCGCGTGCCTAGGCGGTGGTGCTGCTGAAAGCACCGACCACGATGGCGATCACGACGACCAGCAGACCCAGGGCGAGCAGGCAGGTGGCGACGATGCCGCAGATGTACCCGGCGTTCACCATGCCGCGTCCCCCGAGGGTGCCGTGCGAGGCGTCGATCTCGTCGCGCGCACGCTTGCCCATCACCCAGGCCACCGGCCCGAGGAACTGGCACAGCACCAGGCTCAGGATGCCCAGGATCAGGACGGTGGTGGCCTGCGGATGATCCGGGGGCGGCGCACCGTAGTACCCGGGCTGCGGCGGAGGCGGATTGCCCGGCGGCGGATACTCATAGCTCATAGGCATGATGCTAGGTGGTGGTGCTGTCCACACCCCGCATTTACGGGCCTGCTCCATCGCCCGCACCCACCCCGCGCGAGAACGATGGGGTGATGAGCGAAACCGCCGCCCTGCCTACCCTGGTACTCGATATGCCCGATTCGACCGACAACCCGCCGCCCGCCGGACCGCCGCCGGAGACCACCGCGCCCGAGCCCGTGTGGCGCGCGGTGCTGCTCGCCCCGTTCCGGCTGCGGACCTGGAAGGAACTGCTCTACCTCGTCGTGGTCTTCGTGCTGGACTGCGCGGCCGCCACCTACCTGTTCTTCGGACTGGGTGGCGCGGGCTATCTTTCGATCTTCCTGGTCGGGATCCCGCTGCTCGCGGCGGTCATTCTCGGCGGCCGGATCTGGGGCCACGTCTATCGCGGGCTCAATCGCGCACTGCTGGACAACGACCTGCCCGAACCCCCGCCGTTCGCGTCCCGGCCCGGGCTGCTCGGCTGGCTGCGCGGCGCGTTCACCGATCAGGTGTCCTGGCGGGCGCTGGCGTTCCTGGTGGTGCAGGGCGCGCTCGGGGTGGTGGTCGGCTATCTGACCCTCGTGGTCGTCGCGATGTCGGTCTTCCTGGCGTTTTCCCCCATCCCCTGGGCGCTGTTCCACCCGGTCAACCTGGATTCCGAAGGGGTGGAGCATCATTCGCTGTTCCAGATCGGCGACTTCTACGTCGACTCCTGGCCCCGGAATCTGGCGGCGTCCGCGATCGGCATCGTGCTCTGCTTCGCCCTGCCCTGGCTGATTCGCACGGTGTGCTGGGCGCACCGGCTGCTCGCGCGCTGGCTGCTCACCCCGACCGCCCGGGACCGGCGGGTCGCCGAACTGCAGCAGAGCCGCCGCGCCGCCGTGGACGACGCCGCCGCGACCCTGCGCCGCCTGGAGCGCGATCTGCACGACGGCACCCAGGCCCGCCTGGTCAGCATCGCCATGATGCTGGGCCGCGCCGAGGAACGCCTGGCCGCCGGCGGCGAAGCGAGCGAACTCATCGCCCAGGCTCGCGCGGGATCCAAGGAGGCGCTGACCGAACTGCGCGAGCTGGTGCGCGGAATCCATCCTCCCGCACTGGAACTCGGCCTGGAGGCGGCGCTGGAGACCCTCGCGGCGCGCTCGGCCGTCCCGGTGGAACTGCGGGTCATGCTGCCGCGCCGGCCCAGCCCGGCCATCGAGTCGATCGCGTACTTCTCGGTCGCCGAGCTGCTCACCAACGTGGCCAAACACGCCGGTGCGAACCGGATCTGGGTCGCGGTGCTGCCGACCGGGGGCGACCGCATCGCGGTCAGCGTGCGGGACAACGGCGGTGGCGGCGCGCTGCAGCCGGTGATCAACGGCGGTGACCGCACCGTCGGCGGCGGGCTGGCCGGGCTGGCCGCGCGCGCCCTGGCCGTGGACGGCACCCTCGCCGTGGACAGTCCGATCGGCGGGCCCACCGTGGTCACCCTGGTCCTGCCGCTCGACGGCCCGCAATGACGCACCTCAAAGCACCACCGCCCGCCCCGAGAGGAGAACGCCGGTGAGCACCGCGAATCCCCAGGCCCCGCTGCGGGTGGTCGTGGCCGAGGACAACGCGATTCTGCGCGACGGGCTGGTGGCCCTGCTCGCCGACCGCGGTCACCGGGTGGTGGCCGCGGTCGGCGACGGCACGGCCCTGCGCGCGGCGGTCGTCGAACATCGCCCGGAAGTAGCGGTGGTGGATGTACGGATGCCGCCCACCTTCACCGACGAGGGTCTGCTCGCCGCGCTGGAGCTGCGCCGCAGCCACCCGGACACGGGGGTGCTGGTGTTCTCGCAGTGGATCGAAACCCGCTACGCCACCGAACTTCTCGCCGCGGGCGCCGGCGGGGTCGGCTACCTGCTCAAGGATCGGGTGGCCGATATCGGGGATTTCATCGACGCCCTGCAGCGGGTCGCGACCGGCGGCACCGCACTCGATCCGGAAGTGGTGAGCCAGCTCATGGGCGCGGCACGGCAACAGGATTCACTGGCTCGGCTCACCCCGCGCGAGCGCGAGGTGCTCGAACTGATGGCGCAGGGGCTGTCCAATTCCGCGCTGGCGCACGCCCTCACGGTGACCGAGCGCGCGGTGGAGAAGCACATCGGCAACATCTTCATGAAGCTCGAGCTGCCGCCTTCGGATCTCCACCATCGCCGGGTGCTCGCGGTTCTGCGGTTGAAGGGTTGAAACATCGCTGTGTGATTGCCGGGCGTGGAAGACTGGTCCCCATGGTGCGCCCGACTACTACAGCAGCGCTGAAAACGGTTGCGTCCTGGCCTGATCACCTATTGACCCTCGGCGAGTGGTCCGCGCTACCCGAGCTCGAACGCGGCCGGTGCCGCGAACTCGTGGACGGGGTGCTGGTGGTCGCGCCGCAGCCGCCGCGCCATCAGCTGGCGGTCTGGCGCATGGCGGCGCAGCTGGAACCGGCGCTGCCGCGCTCGGTGGCCGCGCTCGCCCGCATCGAATTGGTGATCGACGACGGCACGCCGCCGACGGTGCGGGTGCCCGACGTGCTGGTGGTCGGCGGTGCGGCCGGCGCCGCGCACGCCGACCGGGTGGAACCCGCGGATGTGCTGGCGGCCGTGGAGATCATCTCTCCCGGCTCCCGGCGCACCGACCGGATCATGAAGATGACCGAATACGCCGAGAGCGGCATCGCCGAGTACTGGCTGCTCGACATCGAGGGCACGGTGTGCCTGCGCACTCACCGGCTGCGCGGTGACCGGTACGAACCGACCGGCGAGCACACGGGCCGGGTCACCCTCGAGCTCGAGGGAATCAGCATCCCCCTGGATCTGGACGCGCTCACCGCGCTGCGCACCGCGCCGTAGACGTGCCGGGCCGCGGCCAATTCACCTGCGGCACTACGGAACTCTGTCGTAGATAACGAGAGTGCCGCACTCCGGCACCGGGCGCGTCGATCCGGCACCGAGCGCGGATTCCGGGACCTATCCTGGAGTTCCAGCAGCCGTGGTGGAGGTTCTCATGGACCACGCGCGCGTCATACGCACCGTGCTCGGCGTGACCGCCCTGTACCTGATCATCCTCGCCGTCTGGCTCGCGTGGCTGTTGCCGCGCACCCCGCCCGGCACGGCGGCCCTGCAGGTGGTGGCCCTGGTCGGGCTGTTCGGCTGTTTCCTGGGCGGGGCGATGTTGCTGGCGCAGCGCCCTTCTCGCGAGGATCGCAAACTGCTGCGGCACGGGCTCGAAGGCTGGGCCAACATCGAGGCCGTGCGGCCGCTGCGCCGCACCGATCACTGCACCGAGCTGACCCAGATCGATCTGGAGCTGGTGGTGCCGGGTTCGGAGACCTACCGGGGGCGCATCGTGTTCGACGTGGAGCCGCTGGTGCGCCCGCTGATCGCGGTGGGTGGCACCCTGTCGATCCGCGTGGATCCCCGCAATCGCGATCGGATCATGCTCTGCCTCTGAGCCCGTCGCCGGTCGCGCCGCGCGCTGTCTCGTATGCCGGAAGCTTGCTGACCGTTTTGCCTGCAATGCCCCGTAGCATCACGACCCATGAACACCGCTACACCGCCCGACCGCCAGGAAGCGCCGCTGCTGCTCGACACCGAGCCGCCGCGCACGCTGAGCTTCAGCGACCAGGCGGCCTTCTGGCTGAATCTCGGCGTCAGCCTGATCGGTTTCAGCGGTGCGGCCTACGTGCTGTTCCCCACCGGGCATCCGCCGCTGCCGATCGCGGGTGCGTTGCTGGCCACCCTGCTCGGCACCGTGGCCGGTATCGCCATGGTCGCGGGCACCGGAATGGTGGGAACCCGGACGGGTGCGCCCGCCATGGCGGTGCTGCGCGGGCTCTTCGGCACCCGGCTGTCCTACGCGCCGACCGTCGCCAACATCGTGCAGTGCGTCGGCTGGGGCGTGTACGAACTCACCGTCATCGCGCTCGGCGTCGCGGCGCTGACCGATGACAGGGTCCCGCACGCCCTGGTGATCTTCGCCGCCGGCGCGCTGTCCACCGTCATGGCCATCTGGCCGCTGCGGGTACTGCACATCCTACGCAAGTACGTCTCGGTCGCGGTGGGCATCGCGCTGATCTATTTCACGATTCAGCTACTGCGGCAACCGATTCCGGAGGTCGCCGGCGCGAGCTGGAGCGGGTTCTTCCCGGCCGTGGACACCACCCTGGCGGTCTCGGTGTCCTTCGTCCCGCTGGCCGCGGACTACACCCGCCATTCGCGCAGCGCCCGCAGCGCGGCCGGGGCCACCGTCATCGGCTATTCGGTCGCGCAGTTCTGGTGCTACCTGCTCGGTATCCTCGCCATCCTGCAGGCGGGCGGCGACCCGGACAAGATCTTCGACACCCTGCTCGGGGTGGCCGCGGGCTGGGCCTTCTTCGCGGTGCTGGTGCTGCGCGAGACCGATCAGTCCTTCGCCAACGTGTACTCCACCGCCATGTCCATCCAGAATTTGCTGCCCAAGGTGGACCGCCGCATCCTCGCCCTGGGCGTCGGCGTGCTGGTGACGCTGCTGGCGCTGCCGGTGCGCGACTTCAGCGGGTACGCCAACTTCCTGTACCTGATCGGCTCGGTCTTCGTGCCGCTGAGCGCGGTGCTCATCGTCGACTACTTCTTCGGCCGCGGCCGGCACAGCTGGGACCTGTCCCAGCACGCGCCCGCCCGCCCACTCATGCTGCTGCCCTGGGCGATCGGCTTCGTCGTCTACCAGCTCATCAATCCCGGCTCGATCAGCTGGTGGGTGAGCTTCTGGTCGCGGATACAGGATTTCACCGGCATTCACGCCACCTGGTGGACCTCGGCCTCGGCGTTCGCCTTCCTGTCGGCGGCGGCGGTGACCGGCGTACTGGTGGCACTGGACCGGCGAAAGGGCTGATCGTGACGGACGACCGCGTCTTCGGCATGGGCTCGGATCCGCTGGTCGCCCCCGACTGGCCGCCCCTGACCCCGCCCGAAGTCGCGGCCGTCCTGTCCCCCGACATCGCCCTGGCGCCCGGCGCGGCGCTCGAATGGCACAGTCCCCGGCCGCTGTCCGCGACCGCCCGGGTCCGGACCGCCGACGGTGGCCCGCTCATCGTCAAACGCCTGCCCCGGGCCCTGCGCGACGCGGCAGCGCTCGCCGAGGAACACGGCTTCATGAACCACCTGCGCGCGAACGGAATCCCCGTTCCGCGCATCGCGCTCACCCGCGAGCACGGTGAATTCACCTACGAGGTACAGGAACTCGGCGTCGGCGAAGACCTGTACCGCGGAACCTTCTCCTGGACCCCGTATCTCTCGCTCGAACAGGCCACCGCCGCCGGTCGCGCCCTGGCCGAATTACACCTGGCCGCACAGGGATACGACGCCCCCGCGCGACCGCCCCGCCCCCTGCTGGCGAGCTTCACCATCTTCTCCGCCCCCGACCCGATAGCGGCGATGGAGCGCTACGCGGCCGACCGCCCCGCCCTGGCCGATTTCCTCGCCGCCCGCGACTGGCGCGCCGACGTGGAGCGCCTCCACCTGCCCTTCCACAAGCGACTGCGCACCGTCCTCGAACATCTCCCCCCGCTGTGGACGCACAACGACTGGCACGGCACCAACCTGCTCTGGGAACACGAGAAGCCGTCCACCGTCATAGATTTCGGCCTCGGCGACCGCACGACCGCCGTCCACGACCTGGCCGTGGCGATCGAACGCTGCGCCGTCGACTGGATCTCCCTGCGCACGGGCGGCCCCGCCCACCCGCGCCCCGACCAGGTCCGGGCCCTGCTCGACGGCTACACCTCGGTACGCCCGCTGACCATCCGGGAGCAGTCCGCCCTGCCCGACCTGGTCCCCTTGGTACACGCCGAGTACGAGCTCTCCGAGATCGACTACTTCCTCGCCGTGGTCCCCGGCGGCAACCCCGAGAACGCCGAGATCGCCTACACCCACTACTTTCTCGGCCACACCGCCTGGTGGTCGAGCGACGAGGGCAGGACCCTGCTCCACCACCTGCCCTGACGCGTTCGATCTGAAGCGAAAACGATTCACAGCAGGGTTTGTGAACTACAGTGTTCGCAAATCAGTTCTCGTGCAACGGAAGAGCGATCATGCAGAAGTTCGCGAAGGCGGCCGTGGCCGCGGTGCTCGTATCGGCCGCGATCGGGTCGGCGTCGGCAACCGCGGGGGCCGCACCGCTTTCTCTCGACCAGGCTCCGGCGGCGCCGAATATGGTCGTCACGCCGATCGCGACCACCGGTTCCGCGCTGACCGACGCCGTTGTCGCCCCGGTGCTGTTCCCGCTGGCCTTCCTGGCATTCGGCCTGTGCGCCCGGGCCGCGGACCCGGCCTCGTGCCCCGCGATGCAGCTGTACAACGCCGCCGCGAGCGGGTCGGGCGTTCGGAACTAGCGCCGAAGCCGGCTCGATGGACGCGACCTACTTCGACACCCAACGGCGTCCCCCGCCGCGGGACTGTTCGCGTCGGTCCGTCCGATCGGGCACAGGCCCTTGGACCGCGTCACCTCACTCGGAAGCTCTTGCAGTCCAGGAGATTTCGACTCACTCCCCGCGCACGTGGGCGCGGGGATCAGCCAGCAGGTACTGGGCCGTCGCGTAGGTGCCGAGGATGACGCCCTCGGTCACCCGGCGCGAGCGCGGGGTGCGGGCGAAGATCTTGCGCAGCACGATCAAGCCGTCGGAGACGGTGAACAGCAGGGCGCCGACGCCCACGCGGGTGCGCGGGTGGGTGCCCGGGATGTTCACGCCGGCAAAGTTTTTCGCGCCGGGCGCCAGATCCGGATCCGAGGCCAGGGTGGCCGCCGTGCCCAGGGTCGCGCCGTAGGCGGTGAGCGGAACCGCCACCGCCGGAGCCTTGGCCCGCATGAGGGCGGCCGCGCCGAGCCACGCGCCCAGGCGCTGACCGGCGATGGCCGCCTTGGGCCGCGCGCCGTGCCGCCACCACAGCCAGGAGTACCCGGTCTGCATCACCGCGAAAGACGAAGCGCCCGCGATCAATCGGCGATCGTCGTCCGGCTCGATGAGCAGGACATCGCCCACCGTCGCCGCGGCCAGCGCGCCGAGCAGCACCGCGCGCTCGGCGGCGGGCAGCCCGTCGTCGTTGGTCGCCACGTCCGCCGCGAGCAGCGGCATGAGCAGTGGTTTGGCGATCCACTGCAACCGATCCCGGCCGGTGACGGCGCCGAACACCGTCACCGCGGCCGCGCCGACGAAGGCGGCGCGAAACGGCCTGGGCATCAGAAGGAGGGTTCGGCCGGGGCCGGGGGCAGCGTGGCGACCTGGCCGGCGTAGGTCAGGCCGGCGCCGAAGCCGAGCAGCAGCGCGAGCTGACCGCCCTTGGCCTTGCCGGTGACCAGCATTTCCTCGATGGCCAGCGGGATGGACGCCGCCGAGGTGTTGCCGGTGTTCTCGATGTCGTTGGCCATGGGCAGATCGTCGGGCAGGCCGAGGTTCTTGCGCATGAGCTCGTTGATGCGGGCGTTGGCCTGGTGCGGGACGAAGACCTCGATGTCGTCCTTGGACACCCCGGCCGCCTCGACCGCGGAGGACAGCGCGCGCGGCAGCGTGACCGCGGCCCAGCGGAACACGCGCGGGCCCTCCATGCGCAGCAGCATGCGACCGACCGGATCGGTCTCGGGATCCTTGTGCTGGAACTCCTCGGCGCGATCCATCATCTCGAGGATGTTGTAGTTCTGGCCGATGGCCGAGGCGTTCTCGCCGTCGCTGCCCCACACCGTCGGGGAGATACCGTTCTCCTCGCTCGGGCCCACGATGACCGCGCCCGCGCCGTCACCGAAGATGAACGCGGTGCCGCGGTCCTCGGGATCGAGCGAGAACGACATGGTCTCGGCACCGATGAGCAGCACGTATTCGGCGGAACCGGCGCGCACCAGATCCGACGCGACGCCCAGGCCGTAGCCGAAGCCGCCGCAGCCCGAGACCAGGTCGAAGGCCGGAATGCCGTTGATGCCCAGATCCGACGCGACGGTCGGGCCGCCGTGCGGGGTGATCTCGGGCCAGGTGGAGGTGGCCAGGATCAGCGCGCCGATCTTGGAGCGATCGATGCCGCTGTTCTTGATGGCCCGCTCGCCGGCCGCCACCGCCATCGAACGCAGCGACTCGTCACCGCTCACCCAGCGGCGGTTGCGGATGCCGCTGCGTTCGAAGATCCACTCGTCGGTGGAGTCGAGCTTCTCGCACACTTCGTCGTTGCTGACAATGCGGGTGGGTCGATAGGCACCGATGCCGAGCATCGCAACATTCTGATTGCCCTTGTTGATTGCAATGCTCACCACTGGTGACTCACACGACCCTTCGCAACACATTGTTCGACCACGTTGTCGGACAGAAGACCAGCACCCAGGCTAACCCAGAGCACCGGTTCAGCCCAGAGCAAGATCTTGTTTACCCCAGCGCAAGGTCTTTCAGGCCCAGAATGGACCGATACTCCAGCCCCTCGGCCGCGATGACCTGGTCAGCACCGGTTTCCCGATCCACGACCGTCGCCACGCCCACCACGATCGCGCCCGCCTCGCGCAGCGCGCGCACGGCGGTGACCGGGGAGTTGCCCGTGGTCGTGGTGTCTTCCACCACAAGCACCCGCTTACCCACGATGTCCGGGCCCTCGATCAGGCGCTGCATACCGTGCGCCTTGGCCGCCTTGCGCACCACGAAGGCGTCGATGGGACGGCCGGGCGCGTGCAGCACCGCCGCCGCCACCGGATCCGCGCCCATGGTGAGACCGCCGACCGATTCGAAATCCCAGTCCGCGACCAGTTCACGCAGCAGTTTGCCGATCAGCGGCGCCGCCTCGTGATGCAGTGTGGCCCGGCGCAGGTCCACGTAGTAGTCGGCTTCCTTGCCCGAGGACAGGGTGACCTTGCCGTGCACCACCGCGAGGGCGCGCACGAGTTCGGCCAGTCTGTCCCGGTCGGTCGTCGTTACCTGCATTGCTGTGTCTATGTCCTTCCGCGTGCGTTGAACAGGCCCCGATTGAGGCGGGTCACCAGGGACCTCGGGATCAGTCCGGCAACCGCAGCGATCGTTTTGTACTGCGCTCCGGGCACGCTGAGCACCCGGGCTTTCTCCAGATCACGCAACGAGCCGGCTACCACCTCGTCCACGGTCAGCCACAGCGCTCGCGGCAGCGAACGCGTCTGTAGCCCGGCTCGCTCGTGGAATTCGGTGTGGACCAGACCCGGGCACAGTGCCTGCACCCGAACGCCGGTCCCGGCCAGCCCGCCCGCCAGCCCTTGCGAGAAGGATACGACGTACGCCTTGGAGGCCGAGTAGGTCGAGCCCCTCCCGGGTATCAGCCCGGCGATGCTGGCCACATTCACCACCGTGCCGTTGGCCGCGTGCAGCATGGGCGGCAGCGCCGCGCGGGTCAGCTGCACGACGGCGGTGACGTTCACATCGAGCTGGGACTGCAGGGCTTCGGGGGACAGCGTCCAGAACTCCTCCGAGAAACCGAAACCCGCGTTGTTGACCAGAAATTCGACGCCTTCGGCCAACCGCGCCGCGACCCTGTCCCTATCCGCCGCGCGGGCCAGATCGGCGGGCAGCACCTGCGCCCGCGCCCCGAACCGCACCTCCACCTCGTGAGCCAGCGCCGCCAGCCGCTGCTCGTCCCGCGCCACGAGCACAAGGTCGTAGCCGAGCGAGGCGAGCCGGGTGGCGTACGCCCTGCCGATTCCGGAGGTCGGCCCGGTGACCATGGCCACCGGCCGATGAGCGCCGGGCAGGCGCGAAACGGGAGCACTCTCGGTCATCAATCGCCCATCATCGGCATATCTTCGAGGACACGGTCGGCGATGACCGGGACTGCGCCACCATTGTGGTGCCTGTGCCGCGCGGGCGCGGGCAGTACACGCGCAAATGGCCCAACCGCGATACCCCCGGTGTGTCGCGGTCGGCCTCGGACCGCGAAAACGCCGCTGCCGCCGTGACGAGTCACGGCGGCAGCGGCGATAGCGGCGGGATCACTCACCGCGGCGTCGGTCCCTGGTACGGGCGGAAGCCCGGGTGGAAGGGACCGCCGGGCGGCGCGCTGCGACCCTGGTCGCGACGCCAGCCCTCCTCGGGCTCGGCCGGTTCGCGCCGCTGCGCGGACTCGCCGTCCCGCCAGTCGTCGTCCTCGTCCGGGCGGTCGTCACGATCGTCGTCGTCGAAGCGGCTCGTGGTCTCGTCCTCGGCGGCGGGCGGCCAATTGCGGCGCGGGCGATTGCGCGGGTCCGGCACGACTTTCAGTGCGGGACGCCAGGATTCGGCTTCCTCGGGGGCTTCGGCTCCGGCGATGTCGCCGACCAGGGCGCCGCTCTCGCGCGCGGGGCGGGTGCGCTCGGGCTCGTAGTCGCCGTCCGCGTCGTACCCGTCGTAGTCGTCGTCCTCGGGCAGCGGGCGCGAGTTACCGGGTTCGGGCAGCTCGTCGCGACCGCGTTCGGAATTGTTGACCGGCGGCAGCACGTGCAGCAGCCCCGAGAGCCGCAGCACCGCGTCGATCGCGGTCTCCCAATCCTTGGCGACCGACCCGACCGGCAGCATGCCGAGGGTCCAATTGCCTTCGCTCCACAGCTGTTGCACGGAGTCGGGCAGCGATTCGATGAACGCGACCATGCGCTGATCCACCGCGTGCCGGGCGATGTCGGGATTGGTGGCGAACACCACCCGGTCCCCGATCGCGCCGAGCAGTTCGAGGTCGTGGTCCTTCGGCGGGGCGGCCGTTTTCACGCGCAGGTCGATGTCGATGTCCGAGCCGATCTGCCGGCGCACCGCGACCAGTGTCGCGGCGTCCTCCAGGTCGAACAGAACGAACTTCTCGCCCTTGCGATTACCGGACACCACGTCCACCGCGGACAGGTAGCCGAGCTTGGCCAGCGCGCCGCGCCGCCAGGTGGAGGCCAGCGACGGTTCCACCGAAACATAGGTGTACCCCTGGGTTTTCGCCCAGACCTGGCGCACGTGACCGGTGCGCTGCCGTTGCAGCCGATCGAAATAGAGCAGCACGATCGCACCCACCAGCGCGATCGCCGCCAACCCGAACCATATAGCCGTCATCGCCGCCTACCCTATCCAGCCGGGCGGTTGATTGCCCGGTGCGCTCTGCCATTTTCGCTCGCCACTGCGCGCCGAGCGGATTCGCCCGCGCACAACGGCACCGGGCAGGAACGGTTTTCGGGACCGGGTATGGATAACCGGTTTCGTGCGTTCATCGGGTTCCACCGGGCAGTGACGTGCCGATGATGACCTTGGCCTGGATGGAGCCGTCGGCGCCCTTGTCGCCCTGCACCATGACCATCTCACCCACCGGCAGATCCGCCACCTTCGTGCTACCGAGCGAAATCACCTGTGTCTCATCGTCGGTGTGCACGGTCACCGTAGTACCGGCCAGCGTCGTCATGGTGAGGGTGGTGCCGTCATTGGCGGCGATGGTGCCCATGTTCGCACCGAGCGAGTCGATGTCGCCCAGGCCCGGAATCTGCGGTACCCCGCTGGGCAGCGGCTGCGACGAAGTGTTCGGATTGGTGGGAAACACGAAGGTGGGGGCCGCCGTGGTGCCGCCGGCGGAGGGTGATTCGGGCGTGGTGCGGTTGGCCAGCAGCACTCCCACCGCCACGCCGATCACCGCGATGCCCGCGAGGGCGGCCAGCCCGACCCCGATCCACAGCCCGGTCCGGCGCGGCGGTTCGGGAGCGGGCGGGCGCGGGAATCCGGCGGGCGGGTATCCGCCGGGCGGACCGCCCGGATAGTTCGGCGGCGGCTGCGGGACGTATCCGCCCGCGGTGTCGTAGGTGCTCGTCGGCGCGTACCCGGCTCCGGCCGCGTAGGTGGCCGTCGGTTCGTAGCCCGCGCCCGCTTCGTAGCCACCCCAGCCCGCGTCGTACGGCGGTATGACGCGGGTGGCTTCCGGACCGGGAACCTGCCCGAAATACTCGGTCGGCCCGTACGCGCCCGCGGGATCGGAGGTGTGCCCGACCGGCCCGGCTGGGGACTCCACCTTCTCGGTCGGTCCGTCCCCCGGGCTCACGTCGGGCCGCCGGGCCCACGGATCGCTCGGATTCGTCATGACCTCCAGACTAGGCTGCCGAGCTCTCCGCAGCCGCGAACTCGACCGAGCGGTGTGCTCTGCGCAACCGCCCGGCCGAGTTCGGAGATCACCTGCCCACGATGAGGTGATCGCCGTCCGAGCTGACGTTCACCTTGACCGTGTCACCGTCCTTGACCTCCCCGGCCAGCAGCTCCTTGGCGAGGGTGTCGCCGATGGACTGCTGGATGAGCCGGCGCAGCGGACGGGCGCCGTAGGCCGGGTCGTACCCGCGCACGGCCAGCCAGAAGCGGGCCGAATCGGACACGTCCAGGTTCAGGCGGCGCTGGGCCAGCCGCTTCTGCAACTGCTCCAGCTGAATGTCGACGATGCCCTCGAGCTGCTCCTCGTCGAGCGGATGGAACATGACCACATCGTCGAGCCGGTTCAGGAACTCGGGTTTGAACGCCGCGCGAATCGCGTTCATCACCATGTCCTGCGAGCCGCCCGCGCCCAGATTCGAGGTGAGAATCAGGATGGTGTTGCGGAAGTCGACCGTGCGGCCCTGGCTGTCGGTGAGCCGGCCTTCGTCGAGCACCTGCAGCAGGATGTCGAACACGTCCGGGTGCGCCTTCTCGATCTCGTCGAAGAGCACCACGGTGTAGGGCCGACGCCGCACCGCCTCGGTGAGCTGACCGCCCTGGTCGTAGCCGACGTAGCCGGGGGGCGCGCCGACGAGCCGGGCCACCGAGTGCTTCTCGGAGTACTCGCTCATGTCGATGCGCACCATGGCGCGTTCGTCGTCGAACAGGAAGTCCGCCAGCGCTTTCGCGAGTTCGGTCTTGCCGACGCCGGTGGGGCCGACGAACAGGAACGAGCCCGTGGGCCGGTTGGGGTCGGCGACCCCGGCGCGCGCCCGGCGCACCGCGTCGGACACCGCCCGCACCGGTTCACGCTGACCGATGACGCGCCGCTCGAGCTCCTCCTCCATGCGGAGCAGCTTCTGCGTCTCGCCCTCCATCATGCGGCCGACCGGGATGCCGGTCCACGCCGAGACCACCTCGGCGATGTCGTCCGGTCCGACCTCCTCCTTGAGCATGACCTCGCCGTCGGCGGCGGCCCCGGCCTTGGCCTCGGCCGCGTCGAGTTCCTTCTCCAGCGCGGGAATTCGGCCGTACCGGAGTTCGGCCGCGGTGCCCAGATCGCCGTCGCGTTCGGCGCGCTCGGACTCGCCGCGCAGGTTCTCCAGCTGCTCCTTGAGCACGCGCACCGAATCGATGGCCTGCTTCTCGTTCTGCCAGCGGGTCATGAGCTGGTTCAGGACCTCGCGGTCGTCGGCGAGTTCGGAACGCAGTTTCTCGAGCCGGGCCTTGGACGCCTCGTCGGTCTCCTTGGCGAGGGCGACCTCCTCGATCTCGAGCCTGCGCACCGCGCGTTCGACCTCGTCGATCTCCACCGGCCGCGAATCGATCTCCATGCGCAGCCGGGACGCGGCCTCGTCGACCAGGTCGATGGCCTTGTCCGGCAGGAAGCGCGAGGTGATGTACCGGTCCGAGAGCGTCGCGGCGGCGACCAGCGCCGAGTCGGTGATGCGCACGCCGTGGTGCACCTCGTACCGCTCGTTGAGTCCGCGCAGGATGCCGACCGTGTCCGCCACCGACGGTTCGCCGACCAGTACCTGCTGGAAGCGGCGTTCCAGGGCCGGGTCCTTCTCGATGTGCTGGCGGTATTCGTCGAGGGTGGTCGCGCCGACCAGGCGCAGTTCGCCGCGCGCGAGCATCGGCTTGATCATGTTCCCGGCGTCCATGGCGGATTCGCCGGTCGCGCCCGCGCCGACGATCGTGTGCAGCTCGTCGATGAACGTGATGATCTGGCCCGCACTGGATTTGATCTCCTCCAGCACCGCCTTCAACCGCTCCTCGAACTCGCCGCGGTACTTCGCACCCGCGACCATGGCGCCCAGATCGAGCGAGACCAGCTTCTTGCCGCGCAGCGATTCGGGCACGTCCCCGGCGATGATGCGCTGGGCCAGGCCCTCCACGATGGCGGTCTTGCCGACGCCGGGTTCGCCGATGAGCACCGGATTGTTCTTGGTGCGCCGCGACAGGACCTGCACCACGCGCCGAATCTCGTTGTCGCGCCCGATGACCGGGTCGAGCTTGCCGTCGCGGGCCTGCGCGGTCAGGTCGGTGGAGTACTTCTCCAGCGCCTGGTAGCTGCCCTCGGGGTCGGCGGTGGTGACGCGGGCGTTGCCGCGCACGGCGGTGAACGCCTCGCGCAGGGCGTCGGCGGTCGCGCCGTACTTCAGCAGCAGCTGCGAGACGTCCGAGTCACCGGCGGCCAGGCCGACCATGAGGTGTTCGGTGGAGACGTATTCGTCGCCCATCTCGGTGGCCAGGCGCTGGGAGGCGGTGACCGCGGCGAGCGCCTCGCGCCCCAGATTCGGGGTGGTGGTGGCGCCGGAGGCCCGGGGCAGCCGGTCGACGATGTCCTGTGCCTCGCCCCGCACCGTCGCGGGGTCGACGCCCACGGCCTTGAGCAGCGGTGCGGCGATGCCGTCGGTCTGATCCAGCAGCGCGACCAACAGGTGCGCGGGCCGGATCTCCGGATTGCCGGCCGCCGAAGCCGCTCCCAAGGCGGCGGTCAGGGCCGCCTGAGTCTTGGTGGTGGGATTGAACGAGTCCACAAGTCCCCTTTCCTACTGTTTGCTCTGCCGGGTTCAACGCAGTAGAAGTTGAGTCTGTTCCGCTCAAGTTCAATATTTTCAGGCCCCGCCGCACTGCACCCTCACGCTACTCGCCACGCAACCGAGCGAATGGCCCGAATCACGGTGCACACGGGGCATATCGGCCTACGATGAGGCCGTTCGTTGACGCATCACCCGCTCGTCCCATGCTCGGCTCGGAACACACCCCGAACGAATGGAGCAGCAATGCGCGCGATCGTGGTTCGTGAATTCGGCGGCAAGGCCGAGGTCACCGAGATGCCCACCCCCGAGGCCGGGCCCGGGACCCTGCAGATCCAGCTCGACGCCGCCGGGGTCAACCCCTTCGACAAGCGCATCATCGACGGCTTCCTGGACGGCAAGCTCCCGCACGAGTTCCCGCTCATCCCCGGGGTCGACGGCGCGGGCGTCATCACCTCGGTCGGCGCGGGCATCGAGGACTTCGGGGTCGGCGATCGCGTGGTCGGCAAGTTCCTGATCCCGCCGGTGGGGCACGGCACCTTCGCCGAGTACATCGTGGTGCCGTCGAACTCGATCATCGCCAAGATCCCCGATTCGGTGACCTCCATCCAGGCCGCGGCGCTGCCCACCGCCGGCATCACCGCGCTGGATCTGGTGCACGCCGCGTCGCTCGGCGACGGGCAGCGGGTGCTGGTGGTCGGCGCGTCCGGTGGCGTGGGTTCCTACCTGGTGCAGCTGGCCGCGCTGGCGGGCGCGCACGTCATCGCCACCGCCCGGCCCGACGACACCGACCGCATGATCCGGCTGGGGGCGGCCGAGGTGGTCGACTACGGGCGGATGCCGGTGGGCGACTCCCCCACTCGCGAGCAGAACTCCCCGCTCTCGGTCGCCGATTCGGTGCGCATGAGCACACCCGGCGGCATCGACGTGCTCTTCGATCTGGTGAGCGATCCGGCCGGGTTCGCCGAGAACGCGGCCCTCGTGCGGGAGGGCGGCGCGGCCTACACGACGGTCGGGTCCGCGGGCGGGGCCGATCTGCGGGGCCGCGGCATCCGGGGCGGGGATTTCGAATCCTCCGGCGGCGCACCGGAATTGCGAGAACTGCTGCGCGATGTGGGCAACGGCGATCTGGTGGTGCCGATCGACGCCACCCCGCCGCTGGACGGAGCGCCGGAAGTTATCGGCGCATCCGGTGCGCGTGGTAAGACGGTGCTCGTCATCTGAGGGCGCGGGGGTGCAAATGGGTGAGCTCCGGCTATATCCGTGCGACCACCGTTTTTTCAGGGATACTTGACGCGGAGGACGCCCTGGAACCGGGTGCGTCCGGGGTACAGCACACGAAAGGAATGTTCGACGTCGTGGATGCGCGTTCGGCAGCGCTGGTCCGCGCAAACTTCCGGACAGTCGTAGAGGCACCGCACGGGCCCGAACGGCTGATCAGCGCGTTCTACGGTCACCTCTTCGCAGAGATTCCCGGCCTCCGGGAACTCTTTCCCTCCGCCATGGACATGCAGCCCAAGCGGCTGATGACGGCCATCCAGTTCGTTCTGGACAATCTCGAGGACTGGGACCGGGCACAGCGCTTCCTGGAGCAACTCGCGCGTGACCATCGCAAGTACGGTGTGGAGGCCGCCCACTACGACATGGCGGGACGGGCGCTGCTCGCGGCGTTCCGCAGCTACAACGGCACCGGGTACTGGAGCCGGGAGCTCGAGCAGGGGTGGCAGGACATCACCATCCTGATCTCGGCGTCGATGGCGATCGGCGCGAACTCCGACAAGTCGCAGCCCTACTGGGAGGCCACGGTGGTCGGGCACCGGCGCGTGGTGGACGATCTGGCCATCGTGCGACTGCAGTCCGACACCCCGATTCCGTATCAGGCGGGGCAGTACGTGCCCATCGCCATTCCGCAGCGGCCGAAGATGTGGCGGTATCTGTCCCCGGCGATTCCGACCAACCCGTACGGCGAGATCGAGTTCCACGTGCGCAAGGTGCGCACCGGCTGGGTGAGTCCCGCCATCATCAACGAGACCGAGGTGGGCGACCGCTGGATGATCGCCGCGCCACTGGGCGGGCTGCACGTGGATCTGCGCAGCCGCCGCGATGTGCTGATGATCAGTTCCGGCACCGGCATCGCGCCGATTCGGGCGCAGCTCATCGAAATGGGCAGGCGCGGCATCAATCCGCGCGTGCACCTGTTCATGGGCGGGCGTTATCCGTGCGATCTCTACGACGTGGAGAACCTCTGGCAGCTGTCGCAGAGCAATCCGTGGTTGACGGTTATTCCGGTGTGCGAGAACGAAACCAATCCGTGGTGGCATCCGTACGCGCCCGCCGATCCGCCGTTCGGCATGCACCGGCGGCTGATCGGTAACCTGGGCGCGGTGGTGGCGAGTTTCGGCGCGTGGGAGGACCGGCAGATTCAGATCGCCGGGTCCGCGCGCATGATCGCCGACACCAAACGGGCGTTGATGGCGGTCGGCACCCCCGAGCGCAACATCAGCACCGATCCGGTGTAGATGGCTCGGGCGAACAGCCCTGCGGGACAATGGTTTTCAGTAAAACTTTCAGGAGTGTGCGGTGACCCTCGACCCCGATCAGACCGGTGAGATCCCCCTCGGCCCGGTGACCGAATGGACAGCCACCGTGGTCGGCGTGCACCGGCTGCGCGAGGACACCACGGTGATCCGCCTGATCGGCGAGTTCGTGCCCTGCGCTCCCGGTCAGTCGGTGGAGGTGCGCACCCCGCAGCACCCGAACATGGTGCGCCGCATGTATTCCGCGCTGCCCCCGTCCCTGGACGGCAAGCTGGAGTTCCACGTCCGCACGGTCCCCGGCGGCTGGTGCAGCGGTTCCCTGGTCGCGGACACCCGCGCGGGCGACGAGTGGCGGATCACCGCCCCCGCCGGCTGGCTCGCGGTCCACGAGGCCGCCGCGGAGTTGATCATGGTGGCCGACGGCGTGGGCCTGGCTCCCCTGCGCGCCCTCCTGCTGGATCTGACCCGCCGCCCCCACCCGCCCCGCACCCACCTGTTCGTCGGCGCCCGCTATCCCCGCGACCTCTACGCCGCCGACATGCTGGCCCTGCTCGGCAACGAACTCCCCTGGCTGACAATAGTTCCCGTGGTGGATTCCGATACGGACCCCGCCCACCCCGACCCCTGGTACGACGAGTGCCGCGTGGACATAGGCTTCCGCCCCGAGGAGCTGGTCCCCGGCCCCCTGGCCGCGGCCCTGTCCCGCTTCGCCCCCCTGGATCACCAGCAGATCCTGGTCTGCGGCGGAACGACGGCCGTGGAGACGACGGTCGACATCCTCGTGGATACGGGCACTCCGTTGGAGAACATCAGGTACGAGGCTTTCTGAGGAGCCGCCGAGCCGGTTCCCGGGACAAGCCGCCTATTCGGCGATTACCTCAGCCAAGCTGGCCGCGGTAAGGACGCGACGCCCCATCTCCTGCAACCGCACCGAACTCTGCGCCCGAATGGCGTCGGCCACAGGATCCGGTACCGGCCCGAACCGCTGCGACAACTGCTCGATCAACATCTCGGCACGGCCCTCGACCAGACCTTCGGCGCGGAGTCGTTCTGCGGTCGTCACGAATGCCTCCTTGATTTCAGGTCCGAGTTGATCGATCACCGGCAGCAGATCATCTACCACAGTATCGCCCACCACAAGGATGTACTCCAGTACACGATCGAGCTCGGTCGTGGTCAGGGTCGTCAGGTCCGCGATCAACGCCGACAGGTCGCGTTCGAGGTGCCGATTTCCCGGTGCGCTCTTGAGCAGCGTCAACGTCACCCGGACCCGCGCCGGACGCCGGGCCAGCAGCGCGGCCGCATCGACCGTGGCCAGATCATCGAGCAGGAAGCCCATCCGCGGCAACACCCCAGACAGCGCCGCCGCCATCGAGGGTTCGACATCGATCAGATCCGCTACCTCGACCGAGTGACTCCACGGCTTCCCATCGGTGCCCGCGTGCACCACGACCGGTATCACCGCCGGCAGTCGCTTCGCGCCGGGGTGCTTTTCCAGGTACCGCTCCCAGATCCGCACCACATACGCCAACATCCGGAACGCCATCAACGGATCGGACTTGCGCTGATGCTCGAGCAACACGTACACCAACGCGTCCCGGCCCGCCCAACGGGTCGCGAACAAGACATCACTGAACCGAGCACGCAGCTCCGCCGAGACAAAACTGCACGACTGCGGCCGCATGCACGCCCAATCTATCTGCGCGGCAACCGCTTCCGGCAGCACCGCCCGCAACTCCCCAGCGACGGCATCCGGATGTGACATCATCTGCCGGAACAGTGCATCGTGCGGTTTGTCCGGTCGCTTCGGATCCCCCGACCCCTTCGGCGTCTTGGCCATGACGGGAAACTACCCGCAAACCAGCACCGTCACAGCAGATTACGCCGATGTCCGAAACTCCCCCTCTCCCACTCCACCGCCCTGATCCTTGGTCCGACCAACTGGACAGTCACAGTGATGCAGCAGGATTCGAAGCATCCGCGCCGAGCAGGTTGGATCCCCCGCAACAGATGATCACCTCATGCATTTCCCGGACCTGAGTCCCTACGTCTACGGCGTCGCCCCTCCCGGAGACGACGTCGCCCTCAACGTCGGTTGGCTTGCGATCGCCGAGCCGTTCACCGTCGGCCGGCCCCCGCCCGGGTTCGTCGACGCCCTCCGCCGCCTGACGAGAGCCCCGGTAGCCAAGACCCGCGGCTATCACTGGTGCGAGTACTGCCTCGCGGACCTCGTCCCGCCAACCGACCCCGCAGCGGACAGGCGGTCCCTTCACCGCGAGATGGAGTCCAGGAACGCACTGGGCAACGGGGAGATCCTCGTCCGAGGTTCGGACGGCACCATCTACCACGCCCCGGTCATGATCGCCCACTACGTCGTCGACCACGCCTACCTTCCACCGGAGGAGTTCGTGACAGCGGTTCTCGACACGTGACCCCTTTCGCATTGCGCCACAACTCAATTGACTATCTGACGAACCACCGAGCTAACCGGCAGCGGGCGCACTTGCGAAATACTCGCTACGACACCTTCCGACACCAGAACGCAGGCGGCAATGCAACTAGTACTCGCGGGGCACAACTCGGGCGCGCTGGAACCGTGGCGCGCGGTGTTTCACGACGACGAGAGGGTCGAATTCCGGGTAGGCAGCCTGCCCGGCATCGGGTTCGCATGTGACGCGCAGATTGTTCCGGCGTTCTTGGCTCATGATCGCTACGGCGGTGTCCCCGACTACGATTCCGCCCAGGTGCTGGTGAACACGCGTGGGGACGGCGGGCCGGGCCTGATCGTCGCGACCCCCATGTACGGCCCGATGACCCGGTGGGAGGGAAGCGAGGACGCGGCCCGTGAGCGTGTCGCCGAACTGTTCGAGGCCAGCTTCGACGAGATCGATCGATACAACTCGAACGCCGGGGGCGACGGTGGAATCAACCGCGTCCTCATCCTGGTCACCGCGATGGGTTTCGAGGGCTTGGGAAGTGCGGCGAGCAGCGGCGGACTCCGGCGCGCCGTCGAGGGGCGAACATGACAGGCAAGTCAAGGCTGGACTGCGGCTGATTCGCCGAGAACCCGGCAGCTCCTCGTTCGGGGCGATGGCTGCCTCATTCGGTTGAAAAGCGCTCGGCGCGAAGGCGTTACGCGACCGGTGCATGAAAGTTGGTGAACCCGCGCCGCTGCCAGTCGTACGACAGCGGCGCGGGGGTTTGGGGGGGGACCCGCGGTTAGAACAGGGGATCGTGGCGGATGTTCTTCGTCGAGATCCCGGCGGCCATCAGGCGGAACTTCGTCGTCTGGACCATCGAGGGGGCGCCTACTATCTGGACGTCGCGGTCTTCCCACGCGCCGAAGCTGGCCACTATCTTGCCTATCTGGCCTACCCGGCGGGGTTCCAGGCCGGGGTAATCTTTCGGCTCCTCCGTCGAGGTGTCGAAGTGCCACCAGGGGTTTTCTTCGCTCTCGGTGACGGGGTGGACGGTCAGCCACTTGTTCGCCTGGGCCAGTTGGCTCAGGACCTCGAGGTCGTAGAGGTCGCAGGGGTAGTGGCCGCCCACGAAGATGTCCACCTTCGGGTTCGAGCGGCGCTGGGTCATCGACATCAGCTGGGCGCGCAGGGGAGCTATGCCGGTGCCGCAGCCGACCATCAGCATCTTGCGGCGGGTGTTGCGGGGGACGCCGAGGCCGCCGAGGGGGGAACCGATCAGCCAGCGCTCGCCGACCTTCGTGTGGCCGACCATCGCGGGGCTCACCCAGCCGCCGGTGACGCCGCGGATGTGGAACTCGATCTCGCCGCTGGGATTCGAGGGAATCGCGGGTGAGAGATAGCGCCACATCCGGGGGCGCGAGGGCACCTGCACGCTCATGTACTGGCCGGCCGCGTACTGCATGGGCTGATCCAGTTGCAGGCGCACGATCGCGAGATTGCGCAGCACCTCGCGATGTTCGATGACGGTGCCCGTCCACACCGGCGGGGTGCTCTCGGAATCGGCGGCGCCGATCATGGTGTCGGCGATGACGCCGAGCCCGGCGTCCCACGCCTGCTCGACCTCGTCGGTCCACATCTCGGTGCCGGCGTAGGCCTGCATGGCGGCCTTCAGTGATTTGGCCACCGCCGCATAGTGTTCGGCGACGACACCGTACTTGCGGTGGTCGCGGCCGAGTTGCGCGAGGAACGGCAGGAGCTTGTTCGGCTCCTCCAGCCTGTCGACCACGTAGGCGATGGCCTTGACGAGCCTGTCGCGCTGAGCGTCCAGGGCCGCGGGGAAGAAATCCCGCACCTGGGGGTAATCGGTGAAGAGGATCGCATAGAAGGATCGAGCGAGTTTTTCGGGGCCGCCCTCCTCCGCAGCAACCGCCTTGAACGTCGTTCTTATCAATGCGACGGTCCGCGAATCCATTTGTGTCACAACCCCATTTCGCACTCGAACACAGGCGAATCCGGCGAGTGCAGTGCTGCGGGACACTCGACAGCAGCCGTTGGTGAGCAAGTGTAGGCGAGGTTTGCCAGCAACGGAACGGGACCTTTCAAACACACCCCTGCAATTCTCTGAAAACCAGGCGAAGGCGAGCAATTACCCCACAAAACAGACTGATCAACTAGGACACGCCGCGCGACACGGGTTTTCACCCATAGATCCTGCGTGATCCGTTTTGCAAGACTCAGAAATCGAGCGACCCCACCGCAACCACGCCGGTTCCGAAATCCCCTTGTCGCTCACGACAAATGAAACAAACTTCGCAATTTCCCAACCGACCGGTCTAATTGTATTACCCAGAAACCTGCGGCGCCACACGCTTGCACCCCACCCGCCATTTTTTCGCTCCCCACAACCGAATCCAGCACATTGCCTGCAACAAACCGCATCAGTGCGAACACCACCGAGCGCTCCCACCCGGAAACGAGAACAGCGCCCCGGATTCCGGGGCGCTGTTCATCACTGACCGACTACCGCTACGGCAGATTCCGCCGATGCCGCGGCTGCCACACCACCAGCGCCGTACTGCGCTGCGGCGGCGACAGATCCGGCCGGTACCCCGCCCGCAACCGCTCCACCTCGGCGCCGAGTTCGGCGACCCGCTGCTGTAGCTCCTCGACCTGATTGGTGAGCTCGATGATCCGTTTGATGCCCGCCAGGTTGACGCCCTCGTCCTGGGACAACCGCTGCACCTCGCGCAGCAGCTGCACATCACGGTCCGAGTAGCGCCGGCCGCCGCCGGACGTGCGCTGCGGCGACACCAGACCCAGGCGGTCATAGGTGCGCAGCGTCTGGGCGTGCATGCCCGCCAGCTGCGCCGCCACCGAGATCAGGAAGTACTGCGCCTCGGTGGCCTTGTTCGGATCATGACTCATTACGCACCTGCCCATCCAGCACGCGGATCGAAGCCACTGGTCTTCTCCGCCTCCGCGTAGCGCCGCAGCGCCTCGGTGGCATCGTCGTCCAGCTTCTGCGGGATCGCGACCTTGACGGTGACGAGCAGATCGCCCGCGCCGCCGTCGCGCTTGGACACACCGCGCCCGCGCACGCGCAGGGTGCGGCCGTCGGCGGTGCCCGGGGGCACCTTCACACCGACCCGGCCCTCCAGCGTCGGCACCGAAACGGTTGTCCCCAGCACCAGTTCGCTGTAGCTGACCGGCAGCACCAGGGTCAGGTCGTCGCCGTTGCGGCCGAAGACCTTGTCCTGGCTGACGTGCACGGTGACGAACAGATCGCCGGGCGGCGCGCCCCGCAGACCCGCTTCGCCCTGACCGGCCAGCCGGATCCGCTGCCCGTCGCGCACGCCCGGGGGGATGCGCACGGTAATGGTGCGGGTCCGGTTCTGGATGCCGGCGCCCCGGCAGTCGACGCACGGGTCGTCGATGATCGACCCGGTGCCCCGGCAGTCGTCGCACGGTTCGCTGAACCCGAACGCGCCCTGGTTCCGGCTGACGACGCCGGTTCCGTTGCAGTGCGGGCACACTCGCGGACTGGTGCCGGGCTTGGCGCCACTGCCGTGGCAGGTCGTACACGCGGCCGGGCTGGTCATGCGCAGCGGCACCGTCACGCCCTGGGCGGCCTCGCGGAAGCCCAGGGTCGTCTCGGTCTCCACGTCGCTGCCGCGGCGCGGCCGCGAGGTGCGCGTGCCGCCCCGGTTGAACAGTCCGCCGAGGATGTCGCCGAGGCCGCCGTCGGCGCCGCCGGGCTGCGCCCCGCCGAAGATGTCACCGAGATTGAAGTCGCCGGAGAACCCGCCGCCCTGGGTGTAGCCACCGCCGGGCGAGAAGCCGCCGCGGCCGAAACCGCCGCTGGCGAAGAGCTTTCGCGCTTCGTCGTACTCCTTGCGCTTCTCCGGATCCGACAGCACGGCGTGCGCCTCGCTGACGGTCTTGAACCGCTCCTCGGCCTTGGTGTCACCCGGGTTCTTGTCCGGGTGCAGGTCGCGGGCGAGTTTGCGGTACGCCTTCTTGATCTCTTCGGGGGTCGCGCCGGAGGCGATACCCAGCTCCTTGTAGAAGTCCTTCTCGAGCCACTCCCGATTCACCGGGCATCCCCTCCTTTCGATTCGATCGACACCGGGACCGGTGTCCGGACCCCGGTCGGGGTCGCTGTCGTATTACTCGACGCCAGCGGCATCGGGACCGCCGTTCGCCGGGTCCGACGCGGGTGCGTCGTTCAGATCTGCCACCGCGTCGGTGACACCGACCAGTGCGTGCCGCAGGACGCGATCGCCGAAGCGGTAGCCCTTGCGCATGACCATGCCGAGCACCGGATCGTGACCCGAGCCCTCGTGCTGCACGGCCTCGTGCAGGGTCGGATCGAAAGGTTCACCCTCCGAACCGAAGTCCTGCAGGCCCTGCTTCTGCAGCGCGGTGACCAGCTTGTCCGCGACGGACTTGAGCGGTCCGGTCTCGAGGTCGCCGTGCGCGCGCGCCCGGTCGAGATCGTCGAGCACCGGGAGCAATTCGCTCACGATGGTCGCCTTGGCGTTGTCGATGGTGGCCTGACGGTCCCGCTCGACGCGGCGGCGGTAGTTGGCGTATTCGGCGGTGAGCCGCTGCAGATCCGAAGTGCGCTCGGCGAGTTCGGCGCTGATCGCGTCGGCGAGGGAATCCTCGCTCAGCGCATCTGCGGCCGAAGCCGCGGCGAATTCCTCCGCCGCGGCCTCGCCTACCTCACCCGAGACCGTAGTCGGCTCCTGCTCCGGGTTCGGATTCGTCACTTCTTCTCCGGCTCCTCGACGACCTCGGCGTCCACGACGGTGTCATCGGCGTCCGGCTGTCCGTTGGCAGAGCCGTTCTGAGCGCCCTGCTCCTGCGCCGAGGCCTCGTAGATGGCCTGGCCCAGCGCCTGCGACTCGGTCGCGAGCTTCTCCACCGCGCTCTTGATGACCGCGATGTCGGTGCCCTTGAGCGCCTCGTTCGCCTCGGCGATGGCCGCCTCGACCTTGGTCTTGATGTCGGCCGGGACCTTGTCCTCGTTGTCCTTGATGAACTTCTCGGTCTGGTGCACCAGCGACTCGGCCTGGTTGCGGGTCTCGGCCTCTTCGCGACGGGCCTTGTCCTCCGAAGCGTGCGCCTCGGCGTCCTTGACCATGCGATCGATCTCTTCCTTGGACAGACCGGAGCCGTCCTGGATCTTGATCGTGTTCTCCTTGCCCGTGCCCTTGTCCTTGGCGGTCACGTGCACGATGCCGTTGGCGTCGATGTCGAAGATGACCTCGATCTGCGGCACGCCGCGCGGGGCCGGCGGGATGCCGGTCAGCTCGAAGGAGCCCAGGAGCTTGTTGTGCGAAGCGATTTCGCGCTCGCCCTGGAAGACCTGGATCTGCACGGACGGCTGGTTGTCGTCGGCCGTGGTGAAGGTCTCGGACCGCTTGGTCGGGATCGTGGTGTTGCGCTCGATGAGCTTGGTCATCACGCCGCCCTTGGTCTCGATACCCAGCGACAGCGGGGTGACATCGAGCAGCAGGACGTCCTTGACCTCGCCCTTGAGCACGCCGGCCTGCAGGGCGGCGCCGACGGCGACGACCTCGTCCGGGTTCACGCCCTTGTTGGGCTCACGGCCGCCGGTCAGTTCCTTGACCAGCTCCGACACGGCGGGCATACGGGTCGAACCACCAACGAGGACAACGTGATCGATGTCGCCGACGGCGATGCCCGCGTCCTTGATGACGGACTGGAAGGGCTTGCGGGTGCGGTCCAGCAGATCAGCGGTGATCTTCTGGAACTCGGCGCGGGTCAGCTGCTCGTCGAGGAACAGCGGGTTCTTGTCCGCGTCGACGGTGATGTAGGGCAGGTTGATCGAGGTCGACTGCGAGGACGACAGTTCGATCTTGGCCTTCTCCGCGGCCTCGCGCAGGCGCTGCAGGGCCATCTTGTCCTTGGTCAGGTCGATGCCCGAGGACGCCTTGAACTTGTCGACCAGCCAGGTCACGACGCGCTCGTCCCAGTCGTCGCCACCGAGGTGGTTGTCGCCGGAGGTCGCGCGGACCTCGACGACGCCCTCGCCGATGTCGAGCAGCGAGACGTCGAAGGTGCCGCCACCGAGGTCGAAGACCAGGATGGACTGTTCCTTGTCGCCCTTGTCCAGGCCGTACGCCAGCGCCGCCGCGGTGGGCTCGTTGACGATGCGCAGGACGTTGAGGCCCGCGATCTGGCCGGCTTCCTTGGTCGCCTGGCGCTGCGCGTCCTCGAAGTAGGCGGGGACGGTGATGACCGCGTCGGTGATCTCCTCACCGAGGTACGCCTCGGCGTCGCGCTTCAGCTTCATCAGCGTGCGCGCGGAGATCTCCTGCGGGGTGTACTTCTTGCCGTCGATCTCGACGGTCCAGTCCTCGCCCATGTGGCGCTTGACCGAACGAATCGTGCGATCGACGTTGGTGACCGCCTGGTTCTTCGCGGGCTGACCCACGAGAACCTCGCCGTTCTTGGCGAAGGCGACGATCGAGGGGGTGGTGCGCGAACCCTCCGAGTTGGCGACGACTACCGGCTCACCGCCTTCGAGAACGGCGATGACCGAGTTCGTGGTCCCGAGGTCGATACCGACCGCACGAGCCATGGTGTTTCCTCCTAGTTGATTACCTGCGTCCATGCCACTGGACCGACCCCGCGGGGTGGTCCACAGCAACACTGAGCGTGGTCGGCTCAATCCTGCATCGATCTCTGTCCCGATGCAACTCTAACTTGAGTCGAACTCACTCAACTTGTGTCTGATCTGCACCAACGAGCGACCTCAGAGATGTATTCCCGGGTGCGAAAAATTTCCCGGAGCGGTGGGCCGAGGGTCATTGTGTGCATACCGAACGGTCTCTAACCAGGGTTCGGAGCCGGATTGTGATAGAAGGACGCGCAACTTTCGGCGCGGCGGTCCGGTTACTTCCCGTCTTCGGGGAACACCTCGCGCGGTTCGCCGGCGAAGGTGAGTTCCATGTGCCCACTCCGGGTGCCGTCGGTGACATAGACGGTCACCACCGGACTCTTGTCGGTCGCCCCGGACGGCCGCTGAATCGAGATGTGGCTGATCGCGCCGCCCGGCACCCTCAGCGTCTCGGTCGCGCCCGCCAGCACGGCCGCGATCGCCCGCACGTCGATCCCGGTGAGCTGGAACGATTCGGTGCTGCCGCTGCGCGAGCTGGTCGAGGAGTTGCCGAAGCGACCGTTGCGATAGTCGAGGTCCTCGGTCCGGTTGCCCTCGACCGGGCGATCCACCGAGACGAACTCCGGGTACATCGTCACATCATCGACCGGCGAATCTCCGTATTCGGCCTGATAGGCGGCCAGGAAGCTGCCGAATCCCGCCCCGGTCGTCGCGTCGGTGCGCGCGGTGCGCGGCGGGTCGGGCTCGCTGATCCAGCCGAAGAACGAGCCGAGCAGCGCGGCCACCGCCACGGTGCCCGCGGCGGCGATCCAGCGCCGGCGCGGCAGTCGGCGTTCCGGGCGAATCAGCGGGGCGTCCACCAGGTTTCGCGGAATCTGAAGATCGGAGATGAGCGCGTCGAGATCGCCGAAGGTCCGCGCCCGCATGGCCGCGGCGGTGCGCTGGGTGTGTTCGGACTCGCTCAATTCGCCTGCGGCGCGGGCGGAATCGAGCAGCGAGCAGGCGTCGACCCGATCGGAGTCGCGGACCCGCAGGCCGGAATGCTGAGAAACCATCGTCGCCTCGCTCTAGCCCTTGAAGGGTGATGTCCGCAGGATCGCGCCGCCGGGCGTGGCGGTCAGGTTGCCGCGCTCCTCGAAGGAGTTGTCCACGTAGACGCTGAGCACCGGCGGCCCGCCGCGCTGCGGCTCGAAGCCGATGTGGCTGACCGTCCCGTTCTGGACCTTCAGCAGCGCCGGGGCCTCGGCGAGCAGTTTGTCCAGGGCGGCGGTGTCGATCTCGGCCAGGTCGGCGGTGGGGGTGTCGGTCTTGCGGACCGTGGGCGCGGTGCTCAGATCGAAGCCGCTGCGATAGGTGTACTTGGCCACGCGGTTCGGCTGCGGCGCCTGGGTCACCGAGATGTGCGCCTCGAAGAAGTCGACCTCGTCCACCAGGGTGGTGCCGAACTTGGCGCGGTAGTCGTCGCGGAACTGGGCGATACCCGCGCCGGTGACGAAGCTGGGCGTTCCGATGATCTTCGGGGTGATGACGCCCAGATCCACGATCGGCGGTGGCGCGGGCGGCGTCTCGGGCTGGTGCGCCCACACGAACGCGCCCACCGCCGCGACGAGGCTGACCGCCACCATCGCGACCGGAAACACGAAGCCGCGCACCGACGTCGGCGGCCGGGCGTCGGCGGGGGTGCCGACCGGGCGCTGCAGATCGTCGGTGAGGTCGGACAGCTCACCCAGGCTCTTGGCCTCGTTGGCGAGGTCGGTGAGGGCGCGGTGATCCTCCGCGCGCAGCTGCCCGTCGCCGAGCGCGGCGTCGAGCAGCGCGCAGGCGGCGGCCCGGTCCTCGTCGCGCGCGCGGGTGCGCGGCGGATACCCGCCGCGCCGGCTCGGCCGCGCGGTGGGCACCCGGGTCTGCGTCGCGCCGGGAGTGGCCTGCAGATCGGCGACGAGCCGGTCCAGCTCACCCAATGTCCGTGCGTCCCTGGCCCGTTCGGACCGGTCGTGATACTCCGCCGCCCCGAGCTGCCCCTCCTCGTAGGCGGCGTCGAGCCGCGCCCGGACGTTGACGCGGTCGACGTCCCGCGCCCGCATGCGCCCGGAGCTGGCAGAACCCGACGTATCGGACGATCTCGCACTCACAAGCGGATGGTAGCGGCCCGGCGGCCCGGGGTGCGCGGCAAAGCCCGCGGCGGGTGGCGGAACGGGCGCGTGACGGACACATGGACCCACGGCCGGAGAGTTCACGCGCGGCACAGCGGCGCGCGCCCGAGCCTGAGCCCGCGACCGCAGCCGGTGGCGGACGGCGAACAGGTCTCGTCATGGAGCGAACAGGTGGCAGGTAGCGGCAGGGCAGCGCCGGGATGGGGGCATGGGAGTAGAGGCACTCCTCGAGTCCGGGCCGACTCCAGACCTGCGTGCGGAAACTCGCAGCCGCACAGGGGAAATGGCGGAGCGGACCCGGGCCGGGAGTGGCCGTCGCGCGACGCGCCCGGGAATCAGACACGCGGAGTGTCCGAAATACCCGGCTTTCGAACGGTCTGGGAAAAGATCTAGCTCAGTTGTCAGCCCAGCTCAGGAGGCCAGATGGGAGTGCGGTTCGGCATCTCTATCCCGCCCGTGGCAGCCGCGCTGGCGGATGTACTGGACATGACGAGGGCGGCCGAGGACGAGGGCCTGGATCTGGTGGGCATACAGGATCATCCGGGTGCGCCCGAACGCGGTGACGCCTTCAGCGTGCTGGGACCGGCCCTGGAGACGACCAGACGGATCACCCTGTACTCGGGCATCGCGGCGATGCCGCTGCGGCGGCCGTCGATGCTCGCCAAACAGGCCGCCACCCTCGGCCTGATCAGCGGCGGGCGGTTCGAACTCGGGGTCGGCACCGGCGCTTTCGACGAGGGCGCGCTCGCCCCGAGCGGCCCGGGCACACGCGGCGCGGCCGCCCTGAGAGCCCTGTCCGAGGGTATGGAGATCATCCGGTCCGCCTGGAGACCGGGACAGGTCGTCACCGTGCGCGGCACCGAGTACACGGTCGCCGGCGGTCCGGGCGGACCCGCGCCCGCGCAGCGGATGGCGCTGTGGCTCGGCGCGGCGGGCCCGCGCGCGCTGGACCTCATCGGCCGCGCGGCCGACGGCTGGGTCGCCCCGCTGCCGACCTGGCTGCCCCGGGAGCAATGGCGCGGCGCGCAGGATCGCATCGACGCCGCCGCGCGGGCGGCCGGGCGCGACCCGCGAACCATCGCCCGCATGGCCCCGCTGCCCGGGGTCATCGACGATCGGGCCGGGCATTCCCGGCCGCGCGGGGCCGAGTCGATCCGGGGCTCGGCCGCACAGTGGGCGGAGATCATCGCGGAGCTGCACCGCGAGGCTCGCTTCGACACCTTCATGTACTGGCCGGCGAGTCTGGATGTGGATCAGGTCCGGCGTTTCGCGCGCGAGGTCGTACCCGCGGTTCGTGAACGGCTCGGCGCGGTGGCCATGGCCGGATAGGGCGCCAGCGGTCTCCCTCGCAGCGCGCGACAACCGCACCGCACCGGGGACTTCCGGGCACGATCCCTGCCGGGCACGCTAGCCCAGCAGCGGAAAGCCACCGGATTCCAGGAGCGCGGCGATGGCGTCGACACGTGCGCGGGGGACCGCGTAGTCCGGGTGGGCGCCCAGGATCGCGGCCGCGTCGTGCAGGCGGACCATCTGTCGTTCGGCGTCGGCGACGGTGCGCCCGTCCGGGGTGATCGGGTGGCCGGCGAAGGCGGGCGCGCGCGGATTCACCCGGCCCAGGCTCAGCGCCCGGTCCACCCGGCGCGAACACCGGCACGGCGCTTGTGGATTGGCGAGCCCGCAGTTCGCGGTGAGGAAGTTGCCGAGCCGCTTCTTGGCGCGCTCCAGGCGTTTTCGATACGCGGCCGGGGTGACATCCGCGATCCAGGCGGCCTCGGCCGAGCTCAGTTCGAAGATGTCGGAGAGCACGAAGGCGATCCGCTCCTCGCGGCCCAGGCACTGCAGCATGGCCTGACTGCAGTTGAGCCGCACCTCGTGGGTGAGCAGCACGGCCTCGGGTCCCCGGTAATCCTGTTCGGCCAGCCCGTCCCGCAGCCCCTCCCCGAATTCGTCGAGGCTGAGCTGATTCGCCTCCTGCGGGGTCCGGCGCCGCAGATTCAGCAGGTAGTTGACCCCGATGCGATACGCCCAGGTGAGCAGCTTGGCCTCGCCCCGCCAGGTGCGCAGGCTCCCCACCGCCCGCAGCAGGATCTCCTGCGCGGCGTCCTCCGCGTCGGCGGGCCGCCACACCATACGCAGCGCCAGCCGGTAGATCGGGTCCTGCAGCAGCCGAACGACATCCGCCACCGCCGCCCGGTCCCCCGCCACCGCCCGCGCGACCAGCTCGCGCTCGGCCGCGTCCGGACCGCGCTCGGCGGCAACCGGGTCGGGCTCCACAGCAATCGAATCAAGCCCGGCATCCACCGTTTCCGGCTCGACGGGTTCGGGAGCGCCGGGCTGTATCGACATACCGCCAGCTTGTGCAGGCTGTCCCCGGGGCGCAAGGGCTTTCGCCGGAGATCACCGGAACGTCGGGCCGGACCCACGTCGGGCGGCCGAGGGGGCAGGCACCCGGCCACGTCGAGATTCGCCGCCCCGGCAGGGATCACGGGGCGAAGCGTGCTCCGGCCCCGTGATCAGCCCTGCCACGGCGATATCAGGCTACCGCCCGCGCGGCGGTGAGCGCGTGCCGTCGCAGCCACTCGGCCACGGCGGCCCCGATCGCGTCGGGCTGATCCTCCGGGCAGTGGTGTCCGGCGGGGCCGATGTTCACCGTCTCGACGGACGCGAAAGTCCTTGCCGCCCACTCGATCGCCTCCGCGGAGCCGAGGCCGACGCCGTGCTCGACGCCCATGATCAGCTTGGGCACCTCGGGCGAGTCGGCCATCCAGCGGCCGTAGTTCTCCATGATGGCGACCACGTCGGCGGGGTCGCCGTCGAGCGGGAACTCGCGGGGCCACACCAGCATCGGCTTGCGCGAGGCCGGGGTGGGATACGGCCTGCGGTATTCCTCGAGCGCTTCGAGGGACAGGCTGCGGGTGGAGGCGGGGAGGTTGAACTCGATGAACATGTTCTTCTCCAGCACCATCTCCTCCCCCTCCGGAGAACGGAAGCGGCGGAACAGTTCCGCGCCCTGCGGCGGCATCTCCGACCAGCTCAGCGGGCGCAGGAACGTCTCGACCACGGCGATGCCGCGCACCCGCCCGGGATGCCGCGCGGCCCGGTCCATGGCGAGCGCGCCGCCCCAGTCGTGGCCGACCAGCACCACCTCGTCCAGGCCGAGCGCGTCGAACCAGGCGTCGAGGTAGCGGGCGTGGTCGGTGAAGCGGTAGTCGCTCTCGGGCTTTCCGGAGTCGCCCATGCCGACGAGATCCGGTGCCAGCACCCGCGTTTCGCCGCTGACGTGCGGAATCACGTTGCGCCAGATGTAGGACGAGGTGGGGTTGCCGTGCAGGAAGACGACGGGGATGTCACCGCTGCCGGTGTCGGTGTACGCCAGGTACGAGTCGAGTACGTCGATGGTTGCCATGCTGCGTGTCCTTCCGGGTGAATTGCCTTCACCCGGTTGGACACTCACCGGCGGCGGCTGTGACCGGCCGGGTCAGTGAGTTGGGTCACAGCCGTCCGGCGCTCGCCGATCGACCGTCAGACCGGGATGCACACCGGGCGTCAGGCCGTTGCCGACGGCGGCGCGCTGCAGCAGCGCGACGAGCACCGCGCGTTCCTCCGCCCGCAGCGGCGCGAGCAGTTCCGCGTCCAGTTCGCTCGCGATGCGGGCCGACTCCACCAGCAGTTCGGTGCCCGCGGGCAGCAGGTGCACCGCGTGCGCGCGCCGATCCGCTGGATGCCTGCGGCGTTCGACCAGACCGCGCTTCTCCAGATCGTCCACCAGGCCGACCATCACGTTGCGATGGATGCCCAGGGCCTCGCACAGCTGCTGCTGCGACTGCCCGTCGTTGGCCTGCAGTATCCGCAGCATGCCGTGGTGCTGCGGCTTGATCCCCAGCGGCGCGAGCAGCTCGCCGAATCGGCTCGCACTGTGAGAACCCAACTGCCCCAGCAGGAATGCCGGATGCGCGGCGAGCGGCGAGAGTTCGGGAGCGGCATCGGTCACCGCCCCAGCCTACATGAAGGCACCACAAATGATTGCCCTATTGCGTGATAATCACTTCATGTGCATAGTTTGAGAGGTCGCCAAACTCCCACCGATTCGAAGTGAGCTCGCCGTGGAATCCGACACCGTTCCGACAACCCTCGACCCCCGCCGCTGGATTGCCTTCGCCGTGATCCTGGCCGCCGGCTTCATGGATCTGCTCGACGTGACGATCGTCAACGTCGCCGTCCCGAGCATTCAGCAGGATCTGCACGCGGAGTACGCGCAGATCGAGTGGATCATCGCCGCCTACGTCCTGTCCTTCGCCGCCGTCCTGATCACCGGCGGCAGACTCGGTGACATCTACGGCCGGAAGCGGCTGTTCCTGCTCGGCATGGCGGGCTTCACCCTCGCCTCCGCGGCCTGCGGGCTCAGTACCGATCCGGCCATGCTCATCGCCTCGCGCTTCGTACAGGGCGCCATGGCCGGGCTGATGGTGCCGCAGATCCTGGCCATCATCCGCGTCACCTTCCCGAAAAAGGAGCGGACCAAAGCCATCGCCATCTACAGCGCCGTCGGCGGTTCCGCGTCCGCGGTCGGGCTGTCCCTGGGCGGACTGCTGGTGCAGTGGGATCTGTTCGGCCTGGGCTGGCGGCCGATCTTCCTGGTGAACATCCCGGTCGGCGTCGCCGCGTTCGTCGCGGCCGCGATCGTCATGCGCGACTCCAGGTCTCCGGTCGCGCCGCGCCTGGACATCGCCGGCATGGTGCTGGCCGTCTCGGCGGTCATGCTGCTGATCTACCCGCTCGCCGAGGGCCGCCGGCTCGACTGGCCCTTGTGGACCTTCCTCATGATGGGCGCGGCCGCGGCGGTGTTCGCACTGTTCATCGCCTACGAGCGGCGGCGGGCCCGCACGGCCGGATCCCCGCTGATCGATCTCGGCCTGTTCCGTTCCCGCGCCTTCACCGTCGGCCTCGGCGGCTGGCTGCTGTTCTGGATCGGCTTCGGTGGCTTCTTCCTCATCTGGACGCTGTTCATGCAGGCCGGACTGGGCTGGTCACCGATGCGCGCGGGGCTGACCGCCATGTTCTTCGCGGTCGGCGCGGGTATCGGCGCAGGCGTCTCGGTGAGTGTGCTCGCACCGCGCCTGGGCCGCTGGGTTCTGGTGGGCGGCGGCGTGATCGTGGCCGCGGGCTTCGCGCTCTACGGCTGGATGTGCGTGGAATACGGCGCCGGATTCGCTTCCTGGCAAATGGTTTTCCCGCTGATCGTGACCGGTATCGGCTTCGGGTTCGTGGTCGCGCCGACCATCGACATGCTGCTCGGCCAGATCCCCGATCGGGAGGCAGGCGCGGCGTCCGGGCTGCTCAATACCGGTCAGCAATTGGGCCTCGCGCTCGGCGTCGCGCTGGTCGGCATCGTGTTCTTCGGGCAACTCGACAATGTGGTGGCGACGAGCCCCGAGGCCAATGCCGCGAATTTCGCGCACGCCTTCGACCACACCCTGAAATGGGGCATCGGCCTCATGGTCGCGGTGTGCGCGGGATTCTTCGCCCTCCCCCGGGACACGCGACCTGCGCCCGCCGCCGAACAGGCCCGCGCCGAGGCGCTGACCCCGGCCTGATATCGCTGAAACGGCCCACGAATTCCGGCGAAATGCCGAAACCGTGGGCTGTTTTCGCATTCTCGGGCCGGGGAAGGAGAACAATTCGAACTGTCCACGAACTTCGACAGGAGTCAGCTGATGCGCGCGGTGACGGTAACCAAGGGCGAGTTCCGGGTCTCGGAATTGCTAACACCCACTCCGGGAGCCGGGCAGGTGCTGATCGATGTATTGCGCTGTGGCATCTGCGGATCCGACCTGCACGCCAGACTGCACTGTGACGAGCTCGCCGATATGGCCGTCGCCACCGGATACGAGCATTTCATGCGCTCGGATCAGAGCGTGGTGATGGGCCACGAATTCTGCGGCGAGGTGGTCGATTACGGCCCCAAGACCCGCAAGCGCTGGAAGCCGGGCACCCGGGTGGTCTCGCTGCCGATCCTGCGGAACGGCGACCAGCCGCACCTGACGGGGCTCTCGGCCGCCGCGCCCGGCGGCTACGCCGAACAGGTGCTGGTCCAGGAATCGATGACCTTCCCGGTGCCCAACGGATTGTCCGCCGAGCACGCCGCGCTGACCGAGCCCATGGCGGTGGCCTGGCACGCGGTGCGGCGCGGGCGGGTGGAGAAGGGGCAGACGGCGTTCGTCATCGGCTGCGGGCCGATCGGGCTGGCGGTCATCTCCATGTTGAAGGCGTCCGGGGTGCGCACGGTGGTCGCCAGCGACTTCTCGCCCCGCCGACGGGAACTGGCCGCGCGCTGCGGGGCCGACGTGGTGGTCGACCCGGGCGTGGATTCGCCGTGGACCTCCGCGCCGCGCAAATCCGGCATCAGCGGCGTCACCGACGTGCTCAATCTCGGCTTCGACGCCATGGAGAAACTGCGGCGGCTGCCGAATATCCCCTGGTGGTACGTGTTCCGGGCCGCGCACACCCTCAACAAGGGGCCGACGGGGCCGGTCATCTTCGAATGTGTCGGCGTGCCGGGAATGATCGATCAACTGCTGACGGCTGCCCCGCCGCTGTCGCGGATCATCGTGGTCGGGGTGTGTATGGAATCCGACGCGATCCATCCGGCCATGGCCATCAACAAGGAGATCGAACTGCGCTTCGTGCTCGGCTACGACCCGGGCGAGTTCCGCGACACCCTGCACATGATCGCCGAGGGGAAGGTGGATCCGGCGCCGCTCATCACCGGGACCGTCGGGCTCGACGGGGTGGATTCGGCGTATTCGGCACTGGCGTCGCCGGATTCGCACGCGAAGATCCTCATCGATCCGCGCAGCGCGGCCACCGCGCCGTGAGCCCGCCGGGGAGCCGGGCGCACCGCCCGGGTCCCCGAATCAGCGGCTGTGCCCGCTGATTCGCGCGAACGGCGTGGTCGGCGGCTCGTGCAGGACGTCGAGCAGGCCCTCCGCGCTGCGGACGGCGGTCAGGCAGGCGTTCGCCAGGAACTGGTCGGCGAGCGGATGGCGGGCCCGCGCCCGCCACTTCTGCACCGCGGCCAGGGCGGCCGCACGCTGGACGGGCAGATCCGTCCCCGCCGGCAGGTCCAGGCGCAGGTGGGTGGCCACGCCCGCGCCGCCGACGAGCCGGTGCAGTTCGGTGAGATCGGCCGGGGGCAAAGGCAATTCGCCGGTGCGCAGGTGGCCGAGCAGGCGGAGTTCGGCGAAGCCGTGCACATCGGCGAGCAGGGTGCGCACGCGCGGGAGCAGGGCGTCGGCGGTCACGCCGGGATGCGCGGCGAGGATGCGGGCCAGGCCGGTGAGCGCCGAATGCGCCTTCAATTCCTCGGCGCGCTGGGCGAATTGCACGTCGAGCACGGTGCGGAGTTCTTCGAGCCCGGAGCGCCGGGTGAGTTCGGCGGCGAGGGCGGCGGAATCGCGTACGCCCAGGCGAACGAGGGTGACCGCCAGGCGAATACCGAACAGGCCGAAGCGGGCGGCGAGGTGGGCGCGCAGGTCCGGCGGCACCGGCAGTGTCGAATCGGGGCGGGCGAAGCGATCCGCCGACAGCAGCGCCACGCTCAGCTCGTCCACGGGAACCGCGGCCAGCGCCTCGAAGGCCGCGTACTCGCGCTGCCGGAGGGTGGCGGCCGCGAAGGCGAGCAGGCCCGCGACCGGAATCACCGACTGGCACAGGCCGGTTCGTTCGAGCTCGCCGGCGAACCGGGCGGCCACGTCCCGGGCGGAGTGCAGGGCGTCCAGCCCGCCGGCGCCTATCTCGTCGGCGCGAGAGACGACGCCGATGACGCCGAGCGGTCCGGACGAGCGCGGGGAATGCGCTGTCCGCGTCGGCTGGTGGTCGCCGCCCGTACTGTGCGCGACGCCACCGGCAGCTAGGGGGACGTTGCCGCCCGGAGCGTGGGCACTCGCCGTCCCCTCCGCTGCGGTGTCCGAGCCGATGCGTTCGAGGAAGTCGATGTCCGCGGAGTCGAGGCGGCGCAGCAGGTAGATCACGGCGTCGGCGCTCGGCAGCGTGGCTCCGTCCGCGCCTGGCGCCAGCAGCCGTGCGGTGCGCGCCGACACGTCCCGGGACAGCGACGAGATGCCGGGGGTGTCGACGATGGTGGTGCGCTCCAGTTCCGCCGAGGGCCAGTGCACTTCGAGGTGATCGACCTCGCGCACGCCCGGCGGCTGCCAGCGCGGCGCGGTGAGATCGAAGGTCAGCCCGTGTGCGCCGGCGAGCCCGTCGACCCCGCGGGTGCGCCGCACGACCACGTCGGCGCGCGCGCCCTCGCGGGAGTGGGCGGTGACCCGGGGCGCGACGCCGTGGCGGTACCAGGTCACCAGGCGGGTGCACTCGGTCGCGTCGGTGGGGGCGATGTCCTGTCCCACCAGCGCGTTCAGCAGGGTCGACTTGCCCGCCTTCAGCTGTCCGGCCAGGGCCACCCGCAGCGGTTCGTCCAGGCGGCGGGCGCACGCGTCCACCTGTGCGCGCGCCTGCTCGCCCAGGCCCCGGCGCGCGGCCGCCAGCAGTCCGCGGGTCTCGGCGCCCAGCCCGAACCCGGTGTTCACAGCTTCCACTCCGCACCTCCACGCGTCGCAAACCTGTCGCCCGAATCGGTGTCCCCGTTAGCAACCCGACAATCGGGCGAACACGGACACGGGGGCCGCGATCGACGGCGACGCGCGGTGCCGCCCGCCGTGCGTGGGCGCGAGCCTTCGCCGGCCCGTGCACGAGTGTGCCGGTGACGACGGTGCGATCGCACGATTTCCGGGACGCGATGTGTCGCGACGGTCGAGGCGCGATGTCCCGCGGGGTTCCCGAAGGTCTCCGGCGGCATGAGATCTGCGACGCGGCGGCGGGCGCCCGATCGGATCGGGCGGGACCGGCGCACGTGCCGTGCGCCGGTCCAGGCGACAGCCCACACGGGCCGATCGCGTCACCCGGGTGGCGCAAGCTGCGGGGCAGGCCGTGCGGCGATCCCTGAGCAGTTGCGCACCGGTCCGCCGCTGCCGCGGCCTTTCGATTTCCTGATGAATCTCACCGAGACCCACACGCACCGGCGCGCCACGGGCGGAACTCGGCGACGCGTCAGGAAGCCGGCGGCAGGGCGGTGTGCGGCGCGGCTGGAGCGAGGAGGGCGTCGGCGCGGCGGCGGAGATCGGCCACCGCGTGCAGGCGGCGTTCGAGGGTCGCGGCGCGCGTGCTGCGGGCGGTGGCTTCGAGGGTCGCGGCTTCCTGGGCGGCGCGCAGGGATTCGTCGAGCGAGCGCAGGGTGCGGTCGGCGACGGCGGTGAAATGATCGCGCAGCAGACGGTGGACGCGGTGCAGGCGGTCCTTGGTCTCCTTGGCGGTGTGGAAGGCGACGTCGTCGAGGTAGCGCCGGACGGCGATCTTCGCGTCGGCGCGGCGCTTGAGCAGGCGGGCCTGCTTGTCGTCGCGGAAAGCCTTGCCGCCCAAGATCAGGCCCGCGCCCAGGGACAGCGGGTTGACCAGTGACAGGCCGGCGAGGGTGCCCGCCAGGCCGGCCATGACGACGCCGCCGTAGGAACCGCGCACGCCGACCAGGAGCTTGTGGCCGAAGCCGAGGTCGGGCTCCAGATCCGACAGGGTGCAGGAGCCGGATCGGGAGACGTTGCCGTCCAGACCTTCTCGTACGTCCGGCAGGTCGACCGCGCCGATCTCGGCGAAGTGCTCGGCGACCCGCTCGGCCAGCCGGACCGCGCGGGTGCGGGTCCAGAGCAGATTGTCACCGACGGCCGTGCCGACGGTGCCCGAGAGCCATTCCTCCACGGTGTCCCAGTGCCGGCCGGGGTCGTTCTCGTCGATCCAGTCCTCGGCGGTGCGGGCGATGTCGCGCAGGCGATTACGCAGGTCGTGGTCGATGTCGCCGACCAGGTCGGTGATGCCGTCGCCGAGGGTCTGCTGCCAGACCGCGGTGCGGCGGCGCAGCTGTTCGGCGGCGGTCTTGGCGGCGTGCAGTTCACCGATGGCGGCCGCGCCGCGTTCGGGGTCGCGCAGCGCCACCAGCTCACTGCCCAGGGCGAGCGCGAGATGTTCCGTGGCGGAAGCGATGTCGACGGCCGCGGTGCGTACGAGCGCCGCCTCGTCCCGGGCGACGACCTGCTCGCGCAGGAACCCGAACACCGGGCCGAACCCGGACTCGCGCCCGAGCTGCTCGTCCTGCAATCGCAGCGCGTGCTCCCGCAGCAGAGCGGACACAGGCAGGATCGGGATGTCCAGCCCGGCGGTGGCCAGATGCCGTTGATCGGCCTCGAACACCTGACGCCAGTGCGGATACAGATCCACCTTGGCGAGCAATACCGCGGTGGCCGGGCACAATTCGCGCACCTGTCGCAGCAGCTCCACCTCGGGCTCGGTCAACTCGGTGGACGCGTCGGTGACCATCAGGACCGCGTCCGCCGTGGGCGCGCCGGCCAGCACCGCAGCCGTCCCCCCGCCCCCGTGCGCACCCAGCCCCGGCGTGTCCACCACCACGATCCCGTCGGCCAGCAGCCGGTTCGGCGTCCGCACCTCCACCCCCAGCACGACCCGCCCCCGCGCCGCGCCCCGCCCCGCGACCACCTCCGCCAACCGGTCCCCCGCCACCTCGATCCGGCCCGGCTCCTCCCCCTCGGCCCCCGCGACCACCAGCTCGACCAGCTCCCGCTCCCCGTACGAGAGCGTCACCGCGACAACCCCCGCCGAATCATCCCCAACCACACACAGCCCCGAGTTCACCAGCGCGTTGACGAACCGGCTCTTCCCCTGGTTCCCCAACCCGCACACCACGATCCGCCGCCGCGGGTCCCGCACCCGCCCCGCCACGATCCCCAACCGCCCCACCAGGTCCCCCCGCCCCGCCTCCCGCGCGACCCCCACCGCTTCCCCCAGCACCTCCAACAGTCCCCCGCGTCCCACCCCCGCGCTCACCACACCCTCCGTCCCCGACGGGCCCCGCCGGAGTGGTCGGACGCGGGGGTTCGGCCGCTTCGAAGGTGGGTGGCCGGGAACCCCTGCACGGTCCCGCCCGCCCGAATCGCCGACCGCGCACCGGGTATCCCGTGTTGGTGCACCCTCCCGGGTAGAGCACCACGACACATGTTCGCCTCCTGCGACATCCGCGAATCGCCACCTTCGACTTAGTCCCACCGACTTGCCCGCGCCCCGACCTCCGGTCACGAGTGCAGCATGTCCCCCACGATGTCCCCGCCCGCGTAGCTGCCCAACTCGCTGCCACCGTCCAAGCCGCCGTCCCCGAACAGCCCGCCGTCGATCCCCGCGTCCCCCTCGCCGAACGCCTGCGAAACGTCCAGCCCCGCCCACGGATTGGCCTCGGCACCCAGCCCCGAGTCCGTGACCGCGTCCCCCACCCCGGTCAGTCCCGTCTCGAGCCCACTCCCCGCCTGCGCCCCCGAGTCGAGCCCGGCCCCGAGCCCCGCGCCTGCACCCGCGCCCACGTCAACTCCCGCACCGGCATTAGCTTCGGCGGCGGCACCCACACCCGCGTCGGCAGCGGCACCCAGCGCGGTGGACAACCCCGCTCCACCATCGAGCCCCGAGTCCACAGCGGTCCCAACCCCGGCACCCACACCGGTCACCGTCCCCACACCACTGGAAAGCCCGGTCTCCAAACCACTCCCAACCAGCGCCCCGGCATCACTCACCGCCCCGATCCCGGCACCCAGGTCCGCACCGGCGTCAACAGCCGCACCCACTCCTGATGCCAATCCCGCCCCGGCATCGACCGCCGCGCCAACCCCCGCCGCCAGCCCAGCACCCGCGCCGACAGCCGCGTCGACACCGGCACCCGCCTGCGCGCCCGCGTCACCGACGGCCCCCAACCCGGCCTCGAGACCCCCGCCCAAGCCGGTCGCAGCACCCAACCCGGTGGAAAGCCCCGTCTCCAAACCACTTCCGACCTGAGCGCCAGCATCGACGGCCGCGTCGAGACCGGTAACCACCCCCGCCCCCAGTCCGGCACCGGCCCCAACGACACTCTCGGCACCCGCGCCGACAGCCGCCCCAGCGTCAAGAACCCCGTCAACTCCGGCGGCAATGCCTGTACCGAGGCCGGCTCCCGCCCCGACTGCCGCCTCCACACCCGTACCGAGAGCCGCGCCCGCGTCGACAATCCCGCCGAGTCCGGTCGCGGCGTCAACTCCCGCCCCAACCACCGCGTCCACGGCCGCACCCACGCCCGGCGCAGCACCGGCACCGGCGGAAATCCCTGTCTCCAAGCCGGTTCCGACCTGCGCGGCCGCGTCGACGCCCGTCGCGAGGTCGCCTGCCACGTCGACGACAGCGCCGAGAGCCGCGTCCGTCCCGCCGGTCACGCCGGCGGCCGCCTGCGCGCCGGCACCGACACCTGCGGACAGTGCCGCACCGAGATCGGCCCCCGCATCCGCGACTGCTCCAACGCCAGCGGAAAGACCTGTCTCCAGACCATTTCCGATGTGGGTAGCGGCGTCGACCGTCCCGCCGACACCCGCCGCAAGACCCGTGACCGCGCCTGCCGCAGCATCGATACCGGTATCGAGGTCGACGCCTGCGCCGACGCCGACACCTGCTGCCGCATCCACGGCCGCTCCAACACTCGCCGCCGCCTGAGTCGACGCGTCCACCGCGGCGGCCGCAGCTGCGCCGAGGCCGGCTCCGGCTCCGGCGGCGGCGTCCACGCCTGCCGCGAGGCCGGCGCCGACGCCGGTCACCGCGCCGGCACCGGCGGAAAGACCCGTCTCCAAGCCACTTCCGACCTGGACGGCCGCATTCGCCGCCGTGCCGAGGCCGGTCGACAGCTCGGCGGCGGCATCCACCGCCGTGCCGAGAGCCGCGCCCGCGCCCGCCGCGGCCTGGGCTCCGGCGGCGAGACCGCCCGCCAAACCACCTGCGGCCTGCGCACCCGCGCCGACTGCCGCATCCACACCGCTGACCACCTGCGCACCCGCACCGAGCGCCGCATCCACACCACTCACAGCCTGTGCACCCGCACCGAGGGCGACATCGACCCCCGCCGCGACGTCGGTGCCCACACCGGTGACCGCGCCGACACCGGCGGAAAGACCTGTCTCCAAGCCGGTTCCGAGTTGGGCGCCGGCGGTTGCCACCGCGGCTGCGCCGGTTCCGAGGGTGGTGGCCGCGTCCAGGGCGGCGCCGAGGCCGGCGGACAGGTCGGTGGCCGCCTGCGCGCCCAGAGCCGTGGTCACACCGGCGCCTGCCGCCACGTCGGCGGCCGCGTCGGCTGCGGCGGAGAGGGCGGCACCCGCGCCCAGGGCGGCGTTCACCGCAGCCTCGACGCCGGCCGTCGTGCCGAGGGCGGCCGCCGTATCGACCCCGGCGTCCACGCCGACGCCGGCGGTCGTCGCGGCGGCGGTGGTGATCCCGAGGCCCGCGACGGCGGAGGTCACCGCCGCGCCGTTGGTCGCGGCGGCCCCTTCCAGCGCGGTCGAGCCGTTCACGCCGGCTCCCGCACCGCCGGCGGCGATGATCGCGGACAGCTGCGAACCTCCGGCTACCAGGGCCGACTCGGCGACCATGGGCGCCACGGCGGCGATGTCCTCGGGGGTCACGGCGGTGAGGCCGGCGTCCAGGAGAGCCTGGGCGGGGTTGGCGCAATATCCGGCGGCCGCGTCCTGGTCGCGCAGCAGGTTGAGAATGAACTCGAGAATTGCGTTGGGGCTCATGTCGAATCATCTCCTGCGGTGGGCAGGCCCCGGTGGCCCGCGCTGCTCGAATTTCCTTTCACGTTAGGAACGCGCGCCGTTACGCCGAAACGGGGCGCGCCCCCCTTACACGGCGTGTCGCAACTTTGGGGGGTGTCGGGACATTAGGGGAAATTCCCCACATCCGCGTGTCGGGCAGTAACAACGAACCCCCAGCAACCGACAGCCCCCATGGGCCACCCGGCCTACACCACTTTTTCGTACAAATCGGACTAATGAGCTGCGGGCGGCACGCGATTCAACGTCGCGTGAATCAATTGACAGGGGATCACGAATGAGGCAGGGGATGGCGCTCGGCATCACTGTCGGGTCGTCCAATACGGTCGCCGTGACATCTTCGGGGGAACAACGACAACTGCGGGTGCGGCCGAGTGCGCCGGGCCGCGAGCAGGATCTACCGGAAAGTTTCCTGTCCCGGGTGGGGGATCCCGTGGACATGCGCATGGCGGACGGAACCGCCGTGCGCGCAGCGGATCTCGTCGCCGCGGCGGTCGGCCGGGCCGTGAACGACGCGGGCTCCGCCGCCGACGCCGCGGTGGCCTGCTACCCGGCGTGGTGGACCCAGCACACGGTCGAGGCGCAGCGTGCGGCCCTGGCCGCGGCGGGCCTGGACGGCGTCGCCCTGGTCCCCGAACCCACGGCCGCCATGCGCTGGCTGCAGGAGGTGCACCAGTCGAGCCACGACGGCGCGATGGTCGTCTACGACCTGGGCGCGACGGGAGTGACGATCTCGATCGTCCGCACCGGCGCACTCTCGGGCCTGCTCGGCGAGCCCCTCCGCGATACCGGCGTGGCGGGTGCGGAATTCGATCTGCTGACCATGCGTTACGTGCTCGCCTATGCGGTGGGCGATAAGGATTTCGACCCGTTCGACCCGCTGGTGGAACAGGAATTGTCGGCGTTGCGGGTGCGCTGCCGAAACGCGAAAGAAATTCTCAGCAAAGAGACCGCGACGATGGTTCCGGTGTGTTTGCCCGAAATTGGCCCGGTCGATGTGCGGCTCGTGCGCGATGAGATCGAGGACCTTTTCCGCGCGCCGCTGCTCACCTCGCTCGAGCTCGTCTGCGACGCCGTGAGTCGCGCGGGCCTGACGATCGCGGACCTCGACGGCATTCTGCTCACCGGCGGCAGCGCGGCCATCCCGCTGGTCACCGAAATGCTCTCCACCGAATTCGGCATCCCGGTGGCGGCGGCCGCCGACCCGGCGCACCTGAGCGCGCACGGCGCGGCGCTGCTGGCCGCCGATCTGCTGGCCGACATCACCACCACCGAACCGCATGCCGCCCTGTCCGTACCGCTGCCGGCGCCCCGGCAGGCCGGGCGCGAATCGCATCCTGCCGCGGTCCGCGCCGCGCGACTGCGGAACCATCCGGTGGGCACCGCGCGCGAACCGGGCGCGGAGTTCGAGGATCGGCCGCCCGCCGAGAACCCGGTGGCGCGAGCCGAATCCGACACACCGCACCGGTATCACGAGTCGCCGCGACCGGCGGACGACGCCGAGCTCGACACCGCACACCACCGGCCGGCGATCCACGAGAACCGAAGCGGTGCGGCGACTCCCGTGCGTCCCCCCAACCCCGTCCGCCGGATTCCGGCGCTACCCGCGACCGAACAGCCCACCGGCGGCTTCACCCACTGGCGGCGCGTAGCCGTCGCCGGGGCCGTCGCCGTGGCGGTGGCGGCGCTGGCCACGGGCACCCTCGCGATGGGCACCGGCGTGCAGTCGGCCCCCGCGGATCCCACCGCCCCGCAACCGTCTTCGACCACGGTGGCCGCGCTGGACACCCCCGAGGCCGTGTCCGCCGCCGGCGGCCGCGCCGCTCCCATCGGCCATCCGGTGACCACCACCGCGGCCCGCGCGGGCACACCGGGCGCGGCCACGACCGCCGACGGGCTACCGGCCACCGATCCCACCGCACCACCGGGTACCACCGAAGTGCCTGCCACAGAGCAGGTTCCGGTGGCACAGCCGGTGAACCCGCAACTCCCGTCGCTGCAGCCGCCCGCGCTGCCGGCCGTTCCGCCGCTCGTCACCGAACCGCTCGCCGATCCATTAGGCAACGCGGCGCCCAAGGTGCCGGGCACTATTCTTCCGCACACCGGTGGATGAGAGTTGAATCATCGTGGTAGGCAACACCCCCGTAGCGCTCGATTCCCTGCCGTGCGCGCGTGAAATCCTTCGTGAGCTGGACTCCGACGACTCCGCTCCCCCGCTGTTCCTGATTCGCGGCCGCTCGGGCACCGGTAAATCGGTGCTGCTCGGCGCGGTCCGGGCCCGGCTGCGCGCCCGGGGCGCGCTGTTGATCGACAACCCGGACGAGCTACTGGCCCAGCATGATCCGGCGCACGAGCCGGAATCGAGCGGCATCGTCGCGCAGGTGCCCGGCACCGGCCTGCCCGGCCTCCGGGGGGCGACCCGTTCGCTCGCGCGCCGGGGCGCGGCCCTGGTCGTGGACGACGCGCACGACCTGAGCCCGCGGGCGCTGGAAACACTCCGCGCCGTGGCCGAGTCGGGCCGCTGCGCGGTGATCATCGCGACCCGCCCGCGCCCGCACGACGCCGGACTGCGCGCGCTCACCGATCTGGTGTCGCGCCGCGGCCGGGTGGTGGATCTGCGGGCCCTGGGCGCGACCGAAATCGCCCCGTTCGCACGCGAACTCGGCATGATGGTGCCGCGCGGCCTGGCCCAGCACATCCACAAGCAGACCGCCGGTATCCACGGCGGTGTGGTGGCGGCCCTGACCGCCGCCTGCGCGACCCGCCTCGACTCCGGCATCACCGCGGTGGACGAGGCCGTCGCCGCCTGGGCCCGCGCCCGGCTCGACGACGCCGACCCCGACCTGCTCGACACGTTCGTGGTCGCGGCCATCGGCGCCGGCCTGGACACCAGTGAGCTCACCGAGGTGCTCGACGTATCACTGAGCGCCGCACAGGATCTGGTGGACCGCGCCCGCGCCGGCGCGCTCATCACCGACGCGGATCTGCTGCTGGCCCCGGCCATCGCGCCGCTGCGCACGCTCGTCGGCGACCGCAGGCTGCTGGCGGTGCAGCGCCGGCTGCTGCGGGCCCGCCTGGACGCCGGACTGCTGCGCGACCACACCGCGCTGCTGCTCGCCGAATCCGGGGTCCGCGACGAACGCCTGGCCGAATTCCTCTGCACCGCTGCGGAAAAGGCGGGCGACGACGCCGTCCGGCACTACGCCGCCGCCGCGGCGGCGGGCGCGGATCCCGCGACCATCGCCGTGCGCTGGGCCGACGCCGCCGCGCGCGCCGGGGACTGCGATTCCGCCCTGCGCCTGGCCGAACCGACCCTGGCCCGCGATACCGCCACCCCCGCGGATCTGGCCGCCGCCGTGCGCGTCTGCGCGGGCGTGTGGACCAGGCGCGGCCTGGTGCCCCGGGCCGCCCAGCTCTACACCTGGCTCGGCCCCGACCGCGCGGGACCGGACTGGGCCGTGGCGGCCGCGGTGCTCTACCTCTCAGGGGACACCGCCACCGCCCGCGCCCTCGCCGCCACCGCGTCCCAGTGGCCCCCCACCGAGGCCACCGCCCGCGCCGCCCTGATCGCCGAGGCCCTGGCCGACTCCGTGACCCCGCCGGGCCTGCCCCAGCGCCGCCCGGGCCGCCCCGCACCCGACCCCGGATCGGCCCCGTCCCCCGATGAGTTCGGTTCCGGCACAGTCCATGCCGGCCCCCGCGCCGGCGGCTATCTCCCGCCCGCACCGGCACAGCCGAGCCCCGGGACATCGACGCACCGTGGCGCGAACGCCACCGCTCACCCGACGTCGGGGACAACCACGTCCCCTCACTCGGAGACGGCGCTTCGCGCAGAACATGATTCGGCGACCGGCCGCACCACCGCGCCCGGGACCGGGTACCTCCCCGGCGCCGCACAGCTCGACACCGCGGCGCACTCGCAATCCGACACGACGCATGATCCCGAATCCGCGCGCACCACCGCGCCCGGGACCGGGTACCTCCCCGGCGGTGCCGCACAACCCGCGCGCCCACACAACGGCGTACTCACGGGCTCACAGCCCGACCGGCCGGACCGCGTGCCCACCCGTCGGGAGCCCGCACCGGAACGGTGGCAGCCGGCGCTCGCGCGCTACGGCGCGCCGCCCGCGCGATCCGGTCCGCGCGGCGCCGACACCGGCCGCACCGCGGCGACGGCGGCCGCCTCCGCGCTCATCCACGCCGCGCACTCGGGGGTCGGGCCCGCGGAGAACGGCGGGGACCGATTCCTGCCGTGCTCGGCGGTATCCATAGCGACCCTGCTGTGCCTGAGCATGGGCGAACCGCGCCGGGCCGCCGACGCGCTGCGGGGCGCGGCCGGGGACCCACAGCACGCGGTGCTGGCCGCCTGGGTCGCCATGCTCGGCGGCGACGAGCAGTCGGCGGCGGCCGGCATCGCGGAACTGGATGTGGCCGCGCTGGATCCGCGCGACCGGCTGCTCGCGCACGGGGTGATCATCGGCCTGGCCCGCCGCTCCGGCGATCACACCGCGCTGGTGCTGGCCTGGCAGGCGGCGTACCCGCTGTTCGACGAGGTCAGCGCGGACCTGCTCGCACTGCTGCCCATCGGCGAGCTGTGGCTGGCGGGCATCCGGCTGCGGGACGAGAGCCGCGTCTCGGCCCTGGTGGACTCGGCCGCGGACCTGCTGCACCGGCTCGGCGATCCGCCCGCCTGGGCGAATGCCTTCCACTGGTACGCGATTCAGGCCGCCCTCGCGCACGAGAGCCCCCGCGATCTGCTGCCGCACGCACATCGGCTCAAGGCCGCGGCGCTGGCCGGCGACCCGCAGGCCGCGATCCTGGCCGACGCGGGCCGCACCTGGGTCCTGGTGCTGCGCGGGCAGGTCGAGCGCGCGCCGGTCGAGACCGCCGTCGCCCGGCTGGCCGAACTCGGTCTCATCTGGGACGCCGCCCGCCTGGCCAGCGAAGCCGCCCTGGCGGCCGCCGACGCCGGCACCGCGACCGCCCTGCTGAAGCTGGCCCGCACCGTGCGCGCCCAGGCCCGCCCACCCGAATCACCGGTCCGCGCGCCCGCGCCGCCCACCCCGGCTCCCCGCCCCGAACCACTCGCGGATACCGTCCTGAGTGAACGGGAGCGGGAGGTCGCGGAGCTGGTACTTCTCGGCTTGACCTACCGGGAGATCGGCGCGCGGCTCTATATCTCCGCCAAGACGGTGGAGCATCATGTGGCACGGATACGCCGTCGAATCGGTGCGAGCTCCCGTTCGGAGCTATTGTCAATGCTTCGCGCCATGGGTCACGGATCCCTCCTCGTATGACCCGGGCGCGAGCGGGACCCGGACGCACCGAGTGAGGTAACGAGGATGGCCACTGGGGTGGGCCTGCGGATAGCCGACGACGAATCCGTCGTGGCTGTCGTGACCGGTGACGATGCCACACTCCCGGTGCACTACATCGTGCGCGAGTCCGTGCTGCACATGTCCGACGACGGGGACGCCGTGCTCGGCGGCGACCCGCCGGAGTCGGGCGCGCACTCGATTCGCGGTTTCGTCACCGCCGTCGGCGACCCCGCGGGCATGCCGGTGGACGAGGGCGAGGCGTATCGCGCCGAGGACCTCATGGCCACCGCCGCCTTCTGCCTCATCAATCTGGCCGCCGATCTGCTCGAGGGGCCCGCCGAGTTCTACGCCACGCATCCGACCGGCTGGCCGGAATCGAATGTGCGCGCCCTGCGCGAGGCGCTGGACTACCTGGGGCTCAAGGCCGTGGTGCTGGTCAGCGAGCGCGACCTGCCGCAGTCCTCGGCGGACGACACCGCGAAGTCCTTCGCGTACAACGCCGCTCGCGCGGCTCTGGCCGCGGTGCTGGCCACCCCGGCGGGGGTGACCCCGCCCGACCCGACCGCGAGCACGCAGAATTCGGCGGAGGTCACCGACATCCTGCCCGCGGTGTCCAAGCACGCGCCCCTGGCACAGGCGTATTCGGCCGCCATCCCCGTGGCGACCACCGCCGAACCCGTGGTGCCCGCGCCGGTTGCCGCCCCGTCGCCCGGGCGTGATCGCGGTTCGCGCGGGCCGTACATCATCGCCGCCGCGGCGGCGGTCATCGGTTTGCTGCTCGGTGGCCTCGGGGTGGCGACGGTGTTGCGCCCGGACGAGGAGCAGCCCGGCCCGCCGCGCGGCGAGGTGGCCTCGCAACCGTCGATGACCGCCGGCGCGGTACCGCCACTGACCACCACGCCCGACGCCGCCGCACCCCCGGTGTCCGAACCCGCCGAACCCGCCCCGGCCACCACGCCGCCGCCGACCACGACCGCCGAAACGGCTCCGCCGACGGCGATTCCGGATTCGACGCCCCCGAGCACGACGCGTCCACCGGTGACGACCCAGCAATATCCGCCGCCGCTGTTCGAACTCCCGACCCCACCGCCGGTGCAGAATCCGTGGGCGCAGTATTCGCGCTGATTTCGTAGAGACCTTTCCGGGCTTGTGCCCTAAAGTGATGCGCTGACCGATGTTCCGCACGGTAACCGGACAGTCGGTCTGCTGGTGCACTACGAAGGGACTCCATGCGCAAGTTCTCGGCGCGCCGCGCCACGGTCCGAACAGCAAGCCTCGCTTTCGTTTCGGCCGTCCTGGTCAGTCCCCTGCTGGCGGCGTCACCGGCCGCCGCCGATCCCGCGGCCGACGCCCTGCCCGCCGAATTGGTGCAGGCGATCGCGCGCGACCTGAAGATGTCGCCCGCGGAATATCTGGACCGTGCCGCCAAGGCGCAGGAATTGCAGAACTACGCAAAGGAATTCCGCGCCGAGCGCCCCGAGGAGTTCGCGGGCGCCTGGATGGGCACCGACGGCAAACCGGTCCTGGCGGTCACCTCCCTCGATGCCGCGCGCGTTGTCGCCGCCGACGGATATCAGACCCGGCTCGCGCCGATCAACGCCGATAACCTCGAGAGCTCGCTGGATCAGTTGAACAACTGGATCACCGGCATTCCGCGCGAGATCTCCGGCGCCATCAATTCGGTCGCCATCGACTTCCTCAACAGCCAGCTGGTGGTGAGCGTCGCCAACACCCCCGGCGGCCACCTGCTCAACCTGCCCACGCTCATCGCCAACATCAAGGTGGTGCTCTCGCCGGACGGCGGCGGCCCGGTGGAGCGCAGGCCCATGGGCGGCGACACCTACATCAGCGCCCCGACCGCGCTGAACGACGCCGCGCTGCAGAGCGTCGACGTGTGCTCGTTCGGTTTCAACAGCGTGGACAACGCCGGCAACGCGCTCAACATCAGTGCCGGACACTGCAATCCGAATCTGGGCAAGGCCGACGAGCAGGCCGACGTCTACCTGCCCAACGTCCGCGATCTGAGTTCGAGCCCGCGGGTCGGCACCTTCGTGACCACCCGGCTGGGCGGGTACGCGGCGCTGGACTACTCGGTCATCCGGCTCAACGAGGCCGCCGTGAGCGCCGGCATGGATCAGCCGTCGGTGCGCGGCGCCAACGGCACCACCCTCACCCTGACCGGGGTGGCGGATCCCATTACCGGCGCGCCGGTCTGCAAGTCCGGCCAGTCCTCCACCTTCACCTGCGGCTACGTCGTCGCCGACCGGGTCGAGACCCAGCTGTACACCGCCGAGGGTCAGTCCAAGACGGTGCGCGGCTTCGCCAGCAGCGCCTGCACCCTGGGCGGCGACAGCGGCGGCGCGATCGTGTCCGGCACCCGCGCGCTCGGCATCACCAGCGGTTCGAACGCGGCCGACGCGCCGAACTGCAACGAGGCCAACGCCGCGCTCGCCTCCTACGGCGGCACCGCGACCCTGGGCATTCCGATTCGGGCCATCCTGGCCGATATCGACGCCAACGCGGGCGGCGGTTTGGGCAGCGGGATCCAGGTCCGCACGAAGCCGAATCTGGGCTGAGGCGACACGCATTGATCTTGATATCGGCGTGCCTGCTGTTTGCCGGTGGAATACCGAATCGTCACCGGGGAATAAGTAGGCATAACGGTGCGGACACCATATAGTCGGCTCATGCTCCTGCCACGTATGCGCTATTCGTCGCCGCCCGTGAGCCGCAGGCCACGGTCCCTCGTCCGCAACGCAGCCATAGCGGCCACCGCGCTGCTGCTTGCCGGGCCGCTGGCGGCGAGCGCACACGCGGAACCCGCGACCCCGGATCTGCCCGCCGAACTCGTGCAGGCGATCACCCGCGACCTCAAGATCTCGCCCCAGGACTACCTGGCCCGCGCCGATCTCGCCCAGCAGGTGGCCGCCTTCTCGGCGACCGCGCAGCGCCAGTTCCCGAACGTCTTCGCCGGCGCCTGGCTCGACGAGGCCGGCCGCGCCGTGGTCGCCCTGACCAACGGCCAGGGCGCGGACGAAGCGCGGAAGGCCGCGCAGGAGGCCGGGTTCGGCACCAAGGACGTCGCCAAGAGCGAGTCGGTGCTGCGCAGCGAGAAGAACGCCTTCCAGAAGTGGCTGGACGATCAGCCCGCCGATGTCGCCAAGGCCGTGCGCGGCGTCGCCATCGACACCATGAACAACAGCATCGCGGTGCGGGTGGACCAGCCCGGCCTCGCGCTGCCCAGCTTCGTCGACCCGGCGCGCGTCATCGTCAGCTCGGTGCCGCCCACCGGCAGCGAAGAAGCCGATGTTCAGCAGGCCGGCGCCATCGCCGGCACGGGCACCGGCCCGCTGGCCGCCGGCGACGGCTACGCCTCCATCGCGGGTCGCATGTCGCTGCGCTGCTCGCTCGGCTTCAACGGCTCCGATCACGCCGGCAACGTCGTGAACATCACCGCGGGCCACTGCAACCCGAACATTCCCGCCACCGGCGGCGCCAACTCCCCCGGCGTCTTCGAACTGCAGGGCAGCGACCGCGTCGGCGGCCAGCTCGGCAGCTTCCAGAAGTCGGTGCTGGGCAACCAGGACTACTCCATCGTGTCCATCAACGACCAGAGCCGGGATCGCTTCAGCAACAACATCGTTCGGGTCCCGAACGCCGCGCCCATCGCGGTGACCGGCGTGGCCGTGCCCGTGGTCGGCGCCCCGGTCTGCAAGTCCGGCTCGCGCACCGGGTTCAGCTGCGGCGTGGTCAACGCGATCGACCAGTCGGTCCAGGTCGGCGATCGCCTGCTCACCCAGAGCTTCTCGGCCAACATCTGCGCCCTGCCCGGCGACAGCGGCGGCCCGATCGTCACCGGCACCCTGGCCCTGGGCATCTCCAGCGCCTCCTCGGTCGCGGACTACCCGATCTGCGAGATCCCGAACCTGATCGGCCTGATCACCGGCAACGCCCCGCAGCTGTTCGCGCAGCCGCTGAGCACGGTGCTCTCGGACAACCCGGGACTGCGGGTCCGCACGAGCTAGTCGGGCACACCAGGTAAGAGCTTCGAGAAGGCCGGTAGCGCAACAGCTACCGGCCTTTTCGGTGTCCGGGACACGGTCGATCGGACCTTTCGCCCCCGGAATCCGATGCCGCTCGCGCCCGCGGCGAGCGAACTCGGCGATGCGAGCCCGCCCGGCCCACCGGGTTTCCCGGGGCAGCACGCGGGTGGCGAGTCGGCGGTGTCCGGGCATGGGACCGGCCGGAAGGCATCCGGCATGCTGGACGCATGTGTTTGGTGTTGCTCGGGTGGCGGGCGCATCCGGAGTATCGGTTGATCGTCGCCGCCAATCGGGATGAGTTCTATACCCGTCCAACCGAATCGCTGCGGGAGTGGGACGAGGTGCCCGGGCTGCTCGCCGGGCGCGATCGCGGAGCGGCCGGGCCGGTGCCCGGAACCTGGCTGGGACTGGGACGCGAATCACGGCGTTTCGCCGCGGTGACCAACGTGCGCGGACCCGGCGAACGCCGCGCCGACGCGCGCTCGCGCGGGGCGCTGATGATGGATTTCCTCGGCGGCGACGCCGATTCCGAGAAGTTCGTGCGCGCGGTCGCCACCGCCCCGGACGACTACAACGGATTCAATCTCGTGGTCTCGGATCTGCGGACGCTGTGGTGGCAGGGCAATCGCAGCGGACAGGGACCGCGGGAACTGACCCCCGGATTCCACGGCCTGTCGAACGGGCCGCTGGCCGCCTCCCTGACGGCCGAAAACGATCTCCCGACAGGCCGGCCCGCCCCGGTGTGGCCCAAGGTGCGCAGCGGCGTGTACGGGCTGCGCGAGCTGGTCGCCGCGGACCCCGGCGACACCGAGGGCTACCTCGAGCTGCTGGCCGATCGCACCCGCGCCGCCGACGACGAGCTGCCCGACACCGGGATCGGCATTCGCGGCGAGCGCATCAACTCCTCGCGCTTCATCGCCAGTCCGCTGCACGGAACCCGGTGCAGCACAGTCCTGCTCGTGCGCGAGGACGGCGGGTTCGAGATGACCGAGCGCAGCTACGGCCGCTTCGGGCGGCGCGTGGGCACCGCGTCGTTTCGGGGGCGGCTGGAACTACCCGCCTGAGCCGCCGCGACATGCCCGGGGCCGCATCACGAATTCGGCTCGATAAGGCCCCGAAAGCACGAACGGCCCGCCCCGACGAGCGGGCGGGCCGAGACGTGGTGTCGCTGAACTACTCGTGAACTACTTCGCCCACTTGGAGGTGCCGTCCGGCGCCTGGAACGTCTCCATGAGCTCGACGCCGCTGGCCATCAGCGCCGGGCCGCCCACGGCGATCGTGCCGAGGATGCCGCCGATGCCGAAGCCCGCGACCAGGCCGGGGACGCAACCCGCGACGATGGTCACCAGGCAGCCGATGGCCGCGCCGACCGCGCCGCCGATGAACGAGCCGATGCCGGTCGCGAGACCGAACTGGGTGGAGAAGTTACCCATGGCCCGCTGGTTCTCCTCGGCGGAGGCGATGGGCTTGGCGACCAGGGTCGCGGTGCCGGGCTTGAAGTCGGCGGGCTTCTCGGGAACGATCTCGAGAACCCGGCCCTCCTCCTTGACCTCGGACTTGACCGGGATCATCACACCGGCCACGTTGTACGCCAGCGGGAAGGTGATCACGGTGGCGCCCTGGTTGTCCACGACGTTCACCAGGGTGGTCTTCGGGTCCTCTTCGGTGAGACCCGGCTGCTCGCTGAGCTGGAAGATGCCGTTCTTCAACGTCGACACGACGTTCTTGCCGTCGACCAGCTTGGTCGAGTAGCTGATTCCCGCGTTCGCCTGCACGTCCAGCACGGGGGCGGGTTCGTCGGCGTGGGCAGAAGTCATCCCCATGGTCATTGCGCCGATGACCAAGGCAGCCGCCGCAGTGGTGCTGCGAAACTTCATTCGGTTTTTCCAATCCGTCATCAGGTAATCCGCTGTCCGCATCTTCGCCACGCGAGGCCCGGTGGCTTCCCTCAGGCCCTGCCTACGCGCGAAACGGCGAACTCTCCCCGAGCATGTGAAGATGCGCACAGACTTCGGACGACGTGAGCTTAGTCGAAGCAACCTCTCGAAGCGAGATCGCTTTCATCCTGAATCAGAAGAGGTTTCGAAGTAAGCCTGCCCTTTGTTTCATTCCGGATTTGCCGGGATTTACGGTGTGGGAACACGCTGGACAGTTAAGTTACCGGCGAGTAACTTACTGTTCGTTAGGATACAAGCCACCAGGACGGAACCCGTCCGCCCTCGGAGAGCTTGTTGAACCGGTAGAAAGGTCGCGACATGAATGCCCTGACAGTGACACTGGGCACGATTGGGGCGGTGCTCACAATCTTCTGTTGGGCATCGTTGATCGGCGGCGCACGCAGCATCGTGCGAACCATCATGGTCGGCCAGTCCGCACCTGACCGGTGGCGGCCGTTCTTCCCGCGTCTGAAGACAATGCTGGTCGAGTTCCTCGCGCACACGCGCATGAACAAGTTCCGCACCGTCGGCTGGGCCCACTGGCTGGTGATGATCGGCTTCCTGGCCGGCTTCATCCTCTGGTTCGAGGCCTACGGCCAGGTCTTCAACCCCGAATTCCATTGGCCCATCATCGGTTCCTGGGGCATCTACCACTTCGTGGACGAGGTCCTGGGCATCGGCACGGTCATCGGCATCGTGACGCTGATCATCATTCGCCAGCTGAACCACCCCCGGAAGCCGGAGCGCCTGTCCCGCTTCAGCGGTTCGAAGTTCGCGCCCGCCTACGTGATCGAGTCCATCGTGCTCGTCGAGGGCCTGGGCATGATCTTCGTGAAGGCCGGCAAGATCGCGACCTACGGGCACTCGACCACCTGGTCCGACTTCTTCACCGAGCAGGTCGCCAAGCTGCTGCCCGCGAGCCCGACCATGGTCTCTATCTTCGCGCTCATCAAGCTGCTCTCCGGCGCGCTGTTCCTGCTGCTGGTCGGCCGCAACGTCACCTGGGGTGTTGCGTGGCACCGCTTCTCGGCGTTCCCGAACATCTACTTCAAGCGCGAGGCCGACGGCGACGTCGCGCTGGGCGCGCTCAAGCCCATGATGTCCGGCGGCAAGCCGATCGACATGGAGACCGCGGACCCGGACAACGACACCTTCGGCGTCGGCAAGTTCGAGGACTTCTCCTGGAAGGACATCCTCGACGTCACCACCTGCACCGAGTGCGGTCGCTGCCAGTCCCAGTGCCCCGCGTGGAACACCGGTAAGCCGCTGTCGCCGAAGCTGCTGATCATGTCGCTGCGCGACCACGGCTACGCCAAGGCCCCGTACCTGCTGGCCGGCGGCCGCAAGGACATGGGCGGCGACGAGATCGGTCTCGTCGACGCCGAGGGCAAGCCGAACGAGGCGGCGCTGGCGAAGATTTCGGCCGAGGCGCGGGCGGAGGCGGAGCGTCCGCTGGTCGGGCACGAGGATGTCAACGGCATCATCGATCCCGAGGTGTTGTGGTCGTGCACGACGTGTGGTGCGTGTGTGGAGCAGTGCCCGGTCGAT
>NZ_JBSFNO010000035.1:0-86695 GCF_053981095.1 Nocardia sp. NPDC003693 | reverse complement strand
CGTCGTCCGCGGCGCCGAGGCGATCCCGCTGCCAGAGGGTGTAGTCCGCGTACTGCACCGACAGCCGAGCGGCTCGCTGGCGCGTCGCAACCGGGCCGAGTGCAGCCCCGCTCGGTGGCGGTCAGCGCCAGACGTTGTGCCGGGTTCGCGAGGCGTTGTCCGCGTGACAGGTGCAGTGGGCGGCCGTTGCGGTCGAGCACGACCAGGTACGGGGTCGAGTTCCTGGCGACCTGGAGTGCTTGGGTGATCGACATGGTCCCGCCGGTGGCGGTGGTGGCGACCCCGGAGCGCTTCTCCAGGTCCTCGATGCTCATGGTGATGATGGTCGAGACCGGCAGTCCGCGATGCGATCCCAGTCGCGTGGGTCCCATATCCGGGCGGAAGAACACCAGCAGAGCGTCATGGTTGCGCTGAGCAGCTGTGCGGTGATCCCTTTTGGCTGCCGCGCGCAGCTTCGCGCGGGCTGCAGCGCGGGCACGTTCGGCCGGGGGCAACGAAGGGTCGTCTGTATCGATATCGTCGGTGTTCTCGTCGCCGTCGTCGAGTTCGGTATCGAGACCGAGTTCAGCGGTGGTCCACGGGCTTTCGGGATCATCGGGATTGCACATGCCGGGGCGGCCGAATTTCTCGAGCACCGGGATCATGACCGCACCCAACTGCGGGGTCAGGAATCCCGAGATCGGGTACATGCCGTCGATCCGCTGATGCCCGATCTTGATCTCGCGGACCCGCTGGCGGTCCCTGTCTTCGATCAAGCGCCCGTCCGGGTCGACGTGGGCCAGAATGTGAACTCCGAGCTTGGTCACACCCTTCGGGTCACCCTGACGGGCATAAGAGGTGAGGTGCTGTTCGGCACGGTCTTTGACTTCGGGACCCGCCGCATCGGGGATCTGCTTCATCGCATCGTTGATGGCCTTGATGTGGTCGGCGGAGACCTCCCCGGCCCGTTGCGCTGCCGCTACGAGCGGCAGGACCGGCGGGCGGGTGCTCGAACCCACCGACACCGTCGACAGCAAGTCGGCATTCCTGACCCGGGCGGCGGCCTCGGCGTAGGACAGTCGCAGTGTTTGTTGCAGGAACAGGGTCAGGTTCTTCACGCCCGCTTCGGAGGGCAGGTTCTGTGCCGCGCATTCGAGCGCGAACCGTTGTTTCACGGCTTCGAGTTTGCGGAAGCTGGTTTCGAGCTCCTGCATCACTTCAATGACCTCGTTACCGGGCAACGAGTACATCGGCAATTCGAGCAGGTTCTCCACCGCGGCGGCGAGTGCTTTGGCACTCTGCGCGATTGTGGGTACCTCTCCCGAATTCATACCCCCAATTCTACCCCTCTATAGCGAGTATGAATAGCCCAATTCTCTTGTAATACAACGCATTTCGGACACCTATCAACTGAACGAATGAGCAATTTCTCCATTTCGAAATCCCAACTCACCCGTGCACACGCACCCCGCCCACGAACGTCTGAACAACCTTCGTATTCGCGATCTCCTCCGCCGCCCCCTCGAACGGATTGCGATCCAGCACAACCACATCCGCCAGCGCACCCCGCCGCAGTGTCCCCGTGTCCGGGCTGCGCAGCACGTGAGCCGACCCCGCCGTGTACGCCGCGAGTGCGGTCATGAGGTCCAGCCGCTGGTCCGGCAGCAGCGGCGGCAGCGCCGAGCCCGGGGTGACGCGGTTGACCGCGACATGCACGCCTTCGAGGGGATCAGGCGAGCTGACCGGCCAATCACTGCCGCAGGCCAGGGTGGCCCCGGCTCGGGCGAGATCGCCGAAGAGGTACTGCCGGGTCGCGGCGTCGCCGCCGAGGAACGGCAGGGTCAGCTCGTCGAGCTGGGGTTCGTGTGCGGCCCACTGGGGTTGCAGGTTCGCGATCGCGCCCAGGGGCTGGAAGCGCGCGATGTCCGTGGCGTGCAGCGTCTGCAGGTGGGCCAGGTGGTGCCGGTTGCCGCGCGGGCCGTTGGTCGTGCGGGCGGCCTCGAGCGCGTCGAGCACCTCGCGCACGGCGCGATCGCCCAGGGCGTGGAAGTGGACCTGGAAGTCGTTGGCGTCCAGCTCGGTCACGTACTCGCGCAGGGCGATCGGATCGACGAAGCTGATCCCGGCATTGCCGGTGCAGCACCCCCGATGGTCGCGGTACTGGTCGATCATCGCGGCGGTGTAGTTCTCCGCGATGCCGTCCTGCATGATCTTGACGGTGTCGAGACGGAAGCGCTCGGCGGCGAATCGCTTGCGGCGCAGCAGCATATCCGGGATCTGTTCGGCGTCGCGCTCCCGGTCCCACCATTGCGCGCCGCTCACGCGCGCGGTGAGCAGGCCGCGTTCGGCGGCGTCGAGGTAGGCGGCGGCGCAGTCGAAGGGCGTGCCGTCCACGCTGACTATCGCCTCCTGCCAGGCCGTGATGCCCAGCGCGTGCAGCGTGCGCTGGGCGCGCAGGATGCCGTCCACGCGTTCGGCGTGCGTGATCGGCGGCAGCACCTGCTCGACGAGGGTCATCGCGCCCTCCTGGAGCATTCCCGAAGGGACGCCGCCGGATTCGCGTTCGATCCGGCCGTCGGCGGGGTCGGGGGTGTCCGCGGTGATGCCGGCCAGCTCAAGCGCTCGGGTGTTGGCCCACGCGCCGTGATGGTCGCGATTGACCAGGTACACCGGCCGGTCGGCGACGACGGCGTCGAGCAGGTCGCGGGTCGGCAGGCCGCCGGGGAAGCTCTCGAGGGACCAGCCACTGCCGGTTATCCACTCCCGATGGGGGTTCGCCGCCGCGTAGTCCGCGACCCGGCGCAGGTACTCGCGGATCTCGACGGTGCCGGTCAGGTCGCAGGCCGCCAGTTCCAGGCCCGCCGCCGCGGCGTGGATGTGCGCGTCGTGGAATCCGGGCAGCAGCGCCCCACCCGCCAGGTCGACGACTTCGGTTGCCGGGCCGATCGATTCGCGCACATCGCGGTCGCCCACGGCGCTGATCCGGTCGCCGGTGACGGCCAGTGCCGTCGCGGTGCTGCGGGCGGCGTCCATGGTGAGGACGGTGCCGCCGACGAACACCAGGTCGGCATGGCTCATGGGTTCACTCCTGACTGCGGTTCCCGCGCCCTGTACGCACCGGCCGGAGCCGGACTCGGCTCCTCCATGATCCCGGGCCCTGGCTCCGCGAAGGACCGCGGGTACCTCGGTCCCCACTCACGCCGGTCGTCGTCCGGTACCACCCGACACCGCAGCGCCGCGTGGATCGGGATCCAGTGGCAGGGGCAGTCCACGGCCGCCAACAGGACGATCCCGCTCGGGAGATGCGTCGAACATCATCCTGGACCCGACCGCCACGCTACTCAGCGGAACACGCGGGCTCGTTCGTCGCCGACCAGGGCGAGGACGGCACCCCGCCAGGGTCAGGGTTTTCCGCGCGCGAGCAACGCCAGCAGCAGCTCGGCGCGGACGCGGGCGCTGTCCAGGTTGCAGCCCAGCACGTCGGCGGCGGTCGCGATCCGCTTGCGCAGGGTGTGACGGTGTACGCCGAGGTCGGCGGCGGCCGACTCCCAGTGGCCGTTGGCCTCGAGGTAGGCGCGCAGGGACTCGACCAGATCGGTGCCGTGGCTGGTGTCGTGGTCGGCGAGCGGGGCCAGGACCGTGCGCGCCATCGTGTCCAGGACGCGGCGGGTGGCGTCGAAGGACAGCAGGGAGCGGCCGGTCAGGGTGCCGAACTCGGCGGGGGCGCCGCCGCGTTCGGCGGCCGAGGCGGCCAGTTCGGCGGCTTCGGCGGCGGCGACCAGTTCGTCCAGGGGGTGTTCGCCACTGAGCCCGTAGCGCACGGTGCTGCCGGGGGCCAGGTCGGCGGCCAGTTCCCGGGCGAAGGCGACCGCGGCGACACCGGGGAGCGCGAGCAGCACGCGGCGGCGGCGCACGTGCAGGAACAGCGGGTGCCCGCCGCGCACGGCCATGGTCTCCGCGGTGGCGCGCACGTCCTCGACGGACTCGGCGGAGTCGCAGTCGGCGGCGAGCACGCGGATGCGCCCGGCGGCGTCGGCGGCCTGGGCCAGCTGGGTCCAGGCGGGAGTGAGATCGGTTTCGGTGCTCAGCAGCAGGCCGAGCACGGTGCTGTTGAGGCGGTGCTGGGCCTCCCACAGGCGGGCCGGTTTCTCGAATGCCAGGGACAGCAGCGAATTGGCGTGGCCGAGCAGGATCTGTTCGGCGGGGCCGAGCGGTCCGGGGCCGACGACGACCAGATCGCCGTGCGCGCGGCCGCCGACGCCGATGCGCTGATGGGTGACGCCGCTGCTCGTGCGCTCGGGGCGGGTGTCGGGCGGGGCGACCGACTCCGTGGCCAGGGCCTCGCGCACGGTCTCGAGCAGGGCGTCGTCGGGTGCGTCGGGGTGCGCGGCGGTCACGCGCCCGGCCGAGTCCAGGACCAGCACGGTGGCGCGCAGGGAGGTGGCGAGTTCGCGCACGATCGCGCGGGCGCCCGAACGCACCAGGGCCCGGGTCATACGCGGCTGGGCACGGGCGGCGCGCTGGACGGCGTCGGCCTGCAGTTGCGCGGCGCGGTCGGCGACGCGTTTGACGATGACGGCGAACGGGGTGGGCAGCGGAACCTCGAACAGCGGCAGGCCGACCTCGTCGGCGGCGGCCACCAGATCCGCCGGCACTTCCGGATGCGAGACGCCGATCCCGAAACCGATTGCGGCAACGCCTCTTCGGTGCAGGCCGCGCAGGTAGTCCGCGCGTGCGGTAGGCGCGTGCGGCAGGCGCGTGCCGGTGGTGAGCACCAGTTCTCCGCCGGACAACCAGCGGAAGGGGTCTTCGAGTTCGGTGGTGATGACCAGGTCGATCGTGCGTGCGAGCCCCGCCGCACCGCCGCGAAGCGGTATCGACAGATCGGGTTGCGCGAGGATCCAACTGACCGGAACCGACACCCTGTGGAGTGTACAAAACGGTGATGGCGCGCCGACCTGATCGACGATCCGGCGCAGTCGGGCCGGAGTGTCACGCCCTGCGAACACGCGTCGGCGGCCGGCAGAAGCACCGCCCGAGCGGCGAGAAGGCACGGCTGGAAGATCAGCAAGAAGGGGGCTGCCGCGGGGGCGGCGAGTCGCCCCGGTTTACATGTAACCGTCGGTTACACATACTTCGATTCCCGGGGAAAGAGTGGGAAGAGTGCCCGACGCGGGCGATTCGTTTCCACAGCATACCCCCATCGGCTCCACCCTCGGCAACCCACCCCCGCACCGGCAAACACGCCCCGGCTCGCCAACCCCGCACTCGCACCGACACGGTTCACGAGCGCGGGTCCGGCGGTCCAGGTCAGGCGGTTTCGCGGTACACCGCCACCACCGGGATGTCGCGGGCGGTCTTCAGCTTGTAGTCCGCGAACTGGGGCATGATCTCGACCATGCGGGCGTAGAGCTCGTCACTTTCCGGCGGTGCGACGAATTCCGCCTTCGCGGAATAGGTTTCGGTGCCCACCTCGACGGTGAGCCGCTGGTCGGCACGGAGGTTGTGATACCAGGCGGGGTTCTTATCGGCGCCGCCGTTGGAGGCGATGAGGATGATGCGGTCACCGTCGGGCACGTAGACGAGCGGGTTGGTGATCGCCCGCCCGGACTTCGCGCCGGTGGTCGTGATCAGCACCAGGTTCGTGCGGCCCTCGAAGGGGCCGCCCACCTTGCCGCCGTTGGCGCGGAACTCGTCGATCACGGTGTCGTTGAAGGTGCTCATACCCGTCCTCTCGCAGTGTCTCGTGGCAGCAACCAGCACCGCGGCCCGGAAAATTCCGGGGGAGGGCTATTCGAAGCCGTGCGCCTGGGCGACCAGGTCGAAGAACACCCAGACCCCGCCCCGGTCATAGGATTCGGGGTCCTCGGAGCCGCCGAGGAAGGGGTACGGGGTGGCGATGTAGACCTCGTTCTCGGCGAGCGGGCCCAGGCGCTTGCGAATGGCGGCGACGTGGCCGGGCTGCAGCACGTAGGTGATGAAATCCGGGTCGAAGAGCACCCGGTCCACGAAAGCGCCTATGTCGGAATGGATTCCGAGGGCCTTGGTCCCGGCGCTGTACGGGTCGAGCACCGCGTATTCCCCGGTGCGGGTGCTCATGAGGAACGCGTGCCCGAGATCGGAGTAGCCGACCACCCGGTCGTACCGGGGAAAGTGTTCGGACCACCCCGGCATCACCTGTTCGAACGGGTGGGGGCCGACCAATTTGAAGGGCACGCTAGTCACTGAGCCCATCCAACCAGAGCCCGGTGGGCCTCCCGACGGCGGCGTCACCGGCCGAGGGCGGCCAGCACCAGGTCGGCCACGGCGGCCGCGCCGCGCGGATTCGGGTGCAGGGGAATCGTCGTCGTACTGCTGATCAGCGGCTCGACCCAGCGTTGCGGTCCGGGGCGGCAGCCATCGTGGCCGGTGACGGCATTGGCGTCGACGGTCAGGGCGCCGATCGCCGCGGCCTCTTCGAGCAGCACCGTGGAAATGTGCCGGAGGGTGCGGTAGATGTACGGGACGTCGCCGCGCGCGACACCGGTGCCGTAGCCGCAGTCGGCGGTGGCCGGCGGCAGCACCGACGGATAGTTCACCGCGACGATGATCGCTTCCGGCGCGCGCTCGCGCACGGCGGCCAGGGCGCCCGCGATCGCGGGCCGCGCCTCGTTCTCCACGCGCGCGGCCAGGGTGTCGACGCCGGCGCCGGTGAACTGCCGCTCGCACGGGTTGCCGACGGGAGTGATGGGCGTTTCCAGCAGGGACACGGCCAGGCACGGGCCCAGCGTCCCGAGCAGGTCGAGATCGTTCCAACCCATGGTCACCGTGACCAGGTCGGTGTCCGCGGTGAGCCCGTCGAACTGTTTGATCGTCAACTCACGCGCGACCGCGCCGCTGCAGGTGTTGTCCACGAAGACCGCGGGCCCGAGCGCGGCGACGAGGCGATTGGGATAACTCTGGCGCGACCGCAGGCACAGGAGTGGTCCGTAGACGTCGGTGACATCGGCGGTCGCGGCGTACGAATCACCCAGCGCCACATATTTTCCCAGCGGCGGCGTACCTCGCGCGGGTGCGGCCGCGAACAGCGCGGCACCGACAACGACAGCCAGAACCAAGGAAAGCTTGCGCATCTCGATCTCAGCATTCTCGTGACCGACGGAATTCCATTGTCATGCAGTGCATCTGCCAATAGATTCATTCGACAGATCCGTGACGATACCGAATAATCTCTTGCCGCTAGCGGGTCGACTATGTCGAACCGGACACCCTCGGATAACCGTTCTTCCGCCATTGGGCCCGGCGCCCGGTCATAGTCGCATCGCACGAGATCGAGTCGAAATCAGGCGACGGCGTGTGCGCGACACACCGCCGATCGCGCGCACTCGGAAATCACTCCGAGAACGGCCGCTCGGAATCACGCCGAGTGCAACGGTTCCGCCCCGTCGAATTCACACCGACCATGGGGGCTTCGGTCGACCGGAGGTGCGTTCGGATGGTGACGACAGGGGGCACGAGTGCGGGGGCGGTACTGCGGGCGGTGCTGGAGGGCGGCACGGTGCCGCGCAGCGCCGTCGCGAAGGTGGCGGGGCTGTCACCGGCGACGGTGACCATGCAGGTGCGGGCACTGGTGGAGGCCGGGCTGCTGATCGAGCAGGCCGAGACCGCGAGCCCGGCGGGGATGGGGCGGCCGCATTCGCCGCTGGCGCTGCACACCGCGGGCAATGTCGTGATCGGGGTGCACATCGCGGCCGAACAGGTCACGGTGACCGTGCTCGACATCGCGGGGGCGGTGCGGCTCTCGCATCGCATTCCGCATCCGGGGCTGGATCCCGGGGAGATACTGGCCGGGGCCGCGGCCGAGGTCCGGCGGCTGCTGGGCGAGTTGAGCGAGCGGGTGATCGGGCTCGGGGTCGCGATCGGCGGCTGGGTGGACAGCTCGGCGGGGTCGGTCATCGATCACGGCTTCCTGCGGTGGCGCAATGTGGCTGTGCGCCAGTACTTCTCGGATCACACCGGCCTGCCGGTGAGCCTGGACAGTCACACCAGGTCGTTGTTGCACGCCGAGCAGCTGTTCGGCAAGGTGCGCCACGCCTCGGCGACGGTGGCGCTGTTCGCGGGCAACGTCATCGACGTGGCGTTCGCCGTGCACGGGCGGGTGCACTACGGGCCGCGCTCGGCGGCCGGCGCGATCACCCGGCTCGCCGGCGGGGAGGTGGCCGAGGCGCTGACCGAGTGCACCGATCGTGCGCTGGTGGCGCGGGGGCAGCGGGAGGGCTTGGCGGTCAAGACGATTCCCGATCTCATCGTCGCGGCTGGGCGGCACGAGGTGGCCCGCGAGCTGTTCGCCGGACGGGCCCGCGTGCTCGGGCGCGCGGTGGCGGTCCTGGTGGATCTGCTGGATCCGGACGCGGTGGTGATCGTCGATCCGGCGCTGGTGCGAGTGCCCGGGGTGCGCGCGGCCTATCTGGATACCGTGCGGCGTTTCTCCTCCTGTGAGCGACCGGAGGAGATCGTCACCGAATCCTCGTTCCTGGGCCGGGTATTGGAGATGGCGGCGGGAGCGGTGGTGCTGCAGCGCCTCTACAGCGATCCGCTGGCTGTCGTCGCGGTGCCCGCGGCGGCCGCCCTTTGATTCCGAGTAATTTTAAGTCGAACGAATGTTGCTCGAGCACAGCGTCTTCCAGGACAGTCTCAGCATGGAAATGCACGCACCCGCCGATCGATTCGAATTCCTCGATTGTCGTTGCCGCCCGAATTTCCGAGAAACCTTCAGGCGATTTCAATCAGGGAGAACACATTGCGAACCGCTTTTCGCAGAATAGGTTTGGCGGCGACCGCCGCGGTCCTGCTCGCCAGTGGTTGCGCCACCGATGAGACCGGCGACACCGCGCTGACCGCCGCCCTGCCGACCCAGGTGCCGCCGAACACCGAACTCTCGATCTCGATCAACACCACCCGCATCGCGTTGCAGGCCTCCGGCCAGCTCGGCGCGCTGCCGTTCACGGTGTCGGACTGGCCCGCGGTCTCGGCCGGACCCGATGTGATCCAGGCCTTCCGGGGCGGTTCGGTGGACGTGGCCAGCAACGCGGGCATCCCGCCGATTCACGCCCGCGCCACCGGCGTCGACGCCAAGATCGTCGGCGTCAAGGTGCGCACGACCCCGCTGTACAAGCTGGCCACCGCGCCCAAGGCCGGGATCAACTCCATTCAGGACCTGCGCGGCAAGAAGATCGGTTTCTCGCCCGGCCAGGCCCAGGGCGTGGTCGTGCTGCGCACCCTGCAGGCCGCGGGGCTCACCCCCAAGGATGTGCAGCTGGTGGAACTGAACAGCCCTCAGTTCCTGACCGCGCTGCAGGGCGATCAGATCGATGTGGCCCCGCTCGCCGAGCCGCAGCTCACCAAGTACATCAACCAGTACGGCGATCAGGGCGCGAAGGCGGTCGTGACCCCCGCGGTCGACGCGCTCACGGTGCTCTGGGCGCCGACCGCGGTGCTGCAGGATTCCTCGAAACTTGCCGCCGTCACCGAATTCGTGAAGGTCTGGGCGCGCGCGGATATCTGGGCCTGGGAGCATCCCGCCGAATGGGCGGACGCGTATTACGTGAAGGACCAGAAAGTTTCGGCCGACGAGGCCAAGCGCATCATCGCCAGGGTCGAGCGCCCGTATTACCCGGCGAAATGGGATGACGCGATCAAGTGGGAGCAGGAAACGATCGACCTGGTCACCGGTTCCGGCTATTTCGGTAAGAGTTTCGACGCCGCGACGCTGTTCGACCGGCGCTTCGAGGGCCTGGCCACCGACGCCGTCCCGGCCACCTACCGGGAGAAGGTGCAGTCATGACGATCGCCATTCCGCGGCTGTCCGTCGCGACCGCCCCGGCCACCGACGGCTTCGTCGATCGGCGCCGGCTGCGCCGGCTCGGGCTGCGCAAAGCCGTTCCCTTCGCCCGGCTGTTCGGTGTGGTGCTGCTGATCGGCGCGTGGGCCGCCGGGTCGCACTTCGAACTGCTGGACGAGCGCAAGCTTTCCGCGCCGTGGACCGTGGTGACCACGGGCTGGGAGCTGTTCCTGGACGGCTCGCTGGCGGAGAACGTCTCGGCGTCGCTGAGCCGGGCGTTGCTCGGCCTGGGCATCGGCGTGGTCGTCGGCACCGCCCTGGCCCTGGTCGCCGGGTTGTCCCGCTTCGGGGAATCGCTGGTGGACGGGCCGTTGCAGCTCAAGCGCGCGGTGCCGACGCTGGGCTTGATTCCGCTGATGATCCTGTGGCTGGGCATCGGCGAATCGTTCAAGATCGTGCTGATCACCTTCGGCGTCATCGTGGCCATGTACATCCAGACGCACGCCTCGCTCACCACCATCGACAAGCGGTTCGTGGAATTGGCCGAGGTGCAGGGTGTTTCGCGCACCGAGTTCATCTCCCGCGTGGTGATCCCGGGCTCGCTGCCCGGCTTCTTCCTGGGGCTGCGGCTCTCGGTCACCGGTGCGTGGCTCTCGCTCATCGTCGTCGAATCCGTCAATGCCACCGACGGATTGGGCAAAATGATGTACAGCGCGCAGAACTACGGGCAGGCCGATGTCATCCTGGTCGGCCTGGTCATCTACGGCGTGTTCGGACTCATCTCCGACGCGGCCATCCGTCTGCTCGAGCGCAAGGTGCTGTCATGGCGTCAGACCATCGCGAACTAGGCGTCCAGACCAGGGATCTGAAGCGATCCTTCGGTGACCGGACGATCCTGGACGACATCACGCTGACCATCCCGCCGGGCCAGTTCGTGGCCCTGCTCGGGCGCAGCGGTTCGGGCAAGAGCACGCTGCTGCGCGCGCTGGCCGGGCTCGATCACGATGTGAGCGGTTCGGGCTCGCTGCGGGTGCCCGCGAAAACCTCGGTGGTGTTCCAGGATTCACGACTGCTGCCCTGGCAGCGGGTGCTGCCGAACGTGCTGTTCGGGCAGCCGCGCTCCAAGCGCGCCGACGCCACCGCGCTGCTGGCCGAGGTCGGCTTGGCGGGGCGGGAGCGGGCCTGGCCGAACGAGCTCTCCGGCGGGGAGCAGCAGCGCGTGGCGCTGGCGCGGGCGCTGGTCGGCGACCCGGCCCTGCTGCTGGCCGACGAGCCCTTCGGCGCGCTCGACGCCCTGACCCGCATTCGGATGCACGAGCTGCTGCGCGATCTGGTGCGGCGGCACACCCCGGCGGTCCTGCTGGTCACCCACGACGTGGACGAGGCGATCGCGCTCGCCGAACGCGTCCTGGTGCTGGACGCGGGCCGCCTGACCATCGACCTGCCCATCGAACTGCCCGGCGAACGCGATCCCGGTGATCCGGAATTCCAGCGCATCCGCCGCACGCTGCTGACCGCGCTGGGCGTCGTCCCGGCCGGTGTCTGAAAGGACTCCCCATGTCGAAACAGTTGCACCTCAACGCGTTCCTGATGTCCACCGGCCACCACGAGGCGTCGTGGCGGCTGCCGGAGTCGGACCCGTACGCGAACACCAAGATCGAGCACTACGTGCACCTGGCCCAGATCGCCGAGCGCGGCAAGCTGGACTCCATCTTCTTCGCCGACAGCCCCGTGCTGTTCGGTGACACCGGCCGCCGGCCCAGCGGCAAGCTTGAGCCGACCGTGCTGCTGACCGCCATCGCCGTGCAGACCTCGCGCATCGGGCTCATCGCCACCGCCTCCACCAGTTACAACGATCCGTTCAACCTGGCGCGGCGGTTCGCCTCGGTCGATTGGGTCTCCAACGGCCGGGTGGGGTGGAACATCGTCACCACCGCCGGGGCGGACGCGGCCCGCAACTTCGGGCTCGACGACGTGCCGGACCACAAGCTGCGCTACGAGAAGGCGGCGGAGTTCGTCGAGGTCGCGACCAAGCTGTGGGACAGCTGGGCCGATGACGCGGTGCTGGCCGACAAGGAGTCGGGTGTGCACACCGATTCGGCCAAGGTGCGGGCCATCGACCACGAGGGCCGGTTCTTCAAGGTCGCCGGACCGCTGAACCTGCCCCGGTCGCCGCAGGGGTATCCCGTTCTGGTGCAGGCGGGTTCGTCGGAGAACGGCAAGGAGTTCGCGGCCCGCTACGCCGAGGCCGTGTTCACCGCGCAGCAGACCCTCGAGGACGGGCTGGAGTTCTACCGCGACGTCAAGCGCCGGGCGGTGGCGTTCGGCCGCGATCCCGAGACGATCAAGATCCTGCCCGGCATCGTGCCCGTCATCGGTGACACCGAGGAGCACGCCCGCGAGCTCGACGCCGAGCTCGAGCGGCTCATCTCACCCGAGTACGCCAAGCGGCAGCTGGCCAAGGTGTGGGGGATCCCGGTGGAGGACCTCGACCTGGACAGCCAACTGCCCGACGATCTGCCGTCCGAGGACGAGATCCAGGGCGCCAAGAGCCGGTTCACGCTGATCGTGAATCTCGCCCGGCGCGAGAACCTCACGCTGCGCCAGCTCATCGGGCGGCTCGGCGGCGGGCGCGGGCACAAGACCTTCGCCGGCACCGCGGTGCAGGTCGCGGACGTCATCGAGGAGTGGTTCACGCGCGGGGCCGCCGACGGGTTCAACATCATGCCCGCGGTGCTGCCCTCGGGGCTGGACCGCTTCGTCGAGGAGGTCGTGCCGATCCTGCAGCAGCGCGGGCTGTTCCGGACCGAGTACAGCGAGTCGACGCTGCGCGGGCACTACGGGCTGGATCGACCGGAGAACCAGTACGATCTCGCGCCGCCGGTCGCCGAGCCGCTCGCGGTCGCCGGATGAGTTCGGACTCCGACTGTTTCGACACCGCGGCCTCCGTTTCGGAGGCCGCGGCTTCGGCGTTTCCGGGGACGGGGAGTTCCGGTGCGCTGGAACGATGTCCGGTCGAGTTGATTGGTGGCGACGGTGCGCGGCCGCCGGAGCTGAGGGATGTGCCCGGGCGGCTGGGGTCCGATGTGCGGTTCCCGCGCGGTGGGTGGCGTGCCGGCGAGGTCGTGGGAGGTGCCGCCGGTTTCGGGGGCGGGCCGCGGGCGGGGCCGAAAGCCGAAGGCACACAGGGCGAGTACGTCGGGCCGGGTGGCTCGGTTTCGGATTGCAGCACCTTCTCGGGTGCGAAAGTTGGTGAGTTGGTGTGACGAAGACAGCTGTCGGAGAACCGGGTTCGGGGGCCGGTGACGCGGAGGCGATCAGGAGTTCCGGAGCAGGGACAGCGGCGGCGAGCGTACTGCCCGAGGTCGTCGCGGACTCCGGGAGAGTGAGCGGCGAGCGGGTGCGGAGCGACTCGCACCTGGACGAGCCCGACCCGGGCGCGGGCGGGACGGACACCGGAACGGGGTGGATTCGGTATCTGTTGCGGCGGTGCGGTGAGCATCGGCGGACCGTGGTCGCCACCGTCGTGGGCGCGGTGCTGGCCGCGATCGCCACGGCCGCACTGCCGTTGATCGTGCGGCACGTGGTCGACACGCTCACCGTGGGTGCGGCCTCGGTGCTGCCGTGGGCGCTGCTGCTGCTCGGGGTGGGGGTAGGGCGGTTCATCGCCAGTTACGCGCGCCGGACCGGGTCCTCGCGGTTGTCGCTGGACGTGCAGCACGATCTGCGCCGGGATCTGTTCGCGGCGCTGCTTCGGCTCAACGGGCGGCAGCGCTCGGGGCTGTACACCGGGCAGGTGGTCAGCCGGGCGATCACCGACGTGACGCTGATTCAGATGTTCCTGCAGCTGGTTCCGATGGTCGGCGGCAACGCGGTGCTGCTCGTGGTCTCGCTGACCCTGATGGCGACCATGTCCCCGGCGCTGACCGCGATCGCTCTGCTGGTGATTCCGGCGCTGTGGTTCATCACCCGGCGCAGTCAGCGCGAGTTGTTCCCCGCCAACTGGGACGCGCAGGCGCGGGCGGCCGAGGTCGCCATGCGCGTGGAGGCCGCGGTGACCGGCGTTCGCGTGGTGAAGGGGTTCGGTCAGGAGTCGCACGAGCTGGAGGGGCTGGCGGCGTCGGCGCGGGACCTGTACCGGTCGCGGCTGCGGATCACGCGGATAACGAGCCGGTATGTCCCGGCGCTGCAGACGATTCCGGCGGTGGGACAGGCGCTGGTGCTCATCGTCGGCGGGTTGCTGGCGCTGGGGCAGTCGATCACGCTGGGCACGTTCCTGGCGTTCATGACCTATCTCGGTTCGTTCGTGCACCCGATTCGCATGTTCTCGATGCTGCTCACCGTGAGCCAGCAGGGTCGGGCGTCGCTGGATCGCGTGCGCGAGGTGATCGAGACGCCGGTCGCGGCCGAATCCGCGGGGGCAACGCCCGGTGCCGGAACGGTCGCGAGTCTCACGGCGAAGGCGCACGTCGAGAACAGGGGCGCGCCGGTCGATTCCGAACAGGTGCATCGGATCGAGTTCCGGGGCGTGCGTTTCGCGTTCGAGGATCAGCCGCCGGTGCTCGACGGACTGGATCTGGTGGTCGAACCGGGGGAGACGGTCGCCATCGCCGGCACCGCGGGATCGGGCAAGTCGGTGCTGGTGCAGCTGCTGCCCCGCCTGTTCGATCCGGACGCGGGCCGGATTCTGCTCGACGGCACCGATATTCGCGAGATCCCGGACCTGCGGTCGCGGGTCGCCATGGTGTTCGAGGATCCCGCGCTCATGGCCGACACCGTGCGCGCCAACGTCGCCTACGGGGTGCCGGACGCGACGGACGAGCAGGTCTGGCACGCGCTGCGCCTGGCCGCGGCCGAGGAGTTCGTCGCGGCCCTGCCCGAGGGCCTCGACACCATGATCGGTGAACGCGGGCAACGGCTTTCGGGCGGGCAGCGCCAGCGCCTGGCGCTGGCGCGCGCCCTGGTCACCGATGCGCCGATCCTGGTGCTCGACGATGCCACCTCGGCCATCGACGCACAGGTGGAGGAGCAGATCTTCGCGCGGATCGCGGCCGAGGTGCGGCGGCGCACCACCATCGTGGTGGCCCACCGCATGTCGACCCTGGCGCTGGCCGATCGCGTCGCGGTGCTGGACGGCGGGCGGATCGCCGAACTCGGCACGCTGCCCGAGCTCCAGCGGTCCGGTGAGCTCTTCCGGGCCCTGTTCACCCCGCCCGATCCGGTCGGCATCGGCGACGATCTCGACGGTGTCGAGCGCGGCGCGGCCACCGCGGGCCTGTGGGCGCACACCGAAGCCGACGGGGACGAATCGCGCACCCTGGAGCAGATGGCGAAGGCGTTCTCCCAGCGGGCCGCGGGCGCGCCGGGGCCGATGGGCGCGAACGCCGGCGGCGGGATCGTGTCGAGTGCGCCGCCCAGCGGTGACGTGCGGGCGCTGATCGACCGATTGCCGCCGGTGACCGGGGAACCCGAAGTGCCCGAACACTTCTCCCACACCCCGGACACGGCGTTCGATCTGCGCGGGCTGCTCCGGCCGTTCGCGCTGCCGCTGCTGGCCGGGCTCGGGCTGGTCGCGCTGGACGCGCTCGCGCAGATCCTGATCCCGTTCCTGGTGCGCTACGGCATCGACCACGGCGTGCTCGCCGGCGCGCGCGACGTGCTGCTGATCGCGGCGGCGCTGGCGCTGCTGGTGGTCGCGGTCGACTGGGCGATCACCGTCGCGCAGGTGCGGGTGACCGGGCGCGCGGGTGAGCGGCTGCTGTACGGGCTGCGGGTGAAGGTGTTCGCGCAGCTGCAGCGACTCGGACTGCAGTTCTACGAACGAGAACTGTCCGGCCGCATCATGACTCGCATGATCACCGATGTGGACGGGCTCTCCACGTTCCTGCAGACCGGGCTCGCGGTCGCCCTGACCAGCTCGCTCACCATCGCCGGGGTGCTGGTCGCGCTGGTGATCATCGATCCGGGGCTGGCGCTGGTGATCGTGCCGCTGTTGCCGGTGCTGGTGGCGGCGACCGTCTGGTTCCGGCGGGCCTCGGTGCCCGCGTACAACCTGGCGCGCGAGCAGGTCAGCGCGGCGAACGCCTACCTGCAGGAGAACGTCGACACGATCGCCGTCACCCAGGCCTATCGCCGCGAGGCGGTCAACCAGCGCGAATTCGAGCGTCGCTCCTGGGGTTACCGGCAGGCTCGGCTGCACAGCCAGACGCTGATGGCGATCTTCTTCCCGTTCGTGGAGATCATGTCGGTGATCGCGACCGTGGCGGTGCTGGCGGTCGGTGTGCACCAGGTGCGCGAGGACGCGATCACCGCGGGCACGCTCATCGCGTTCCTGCTGTACATCGATCTGCTCTTCGCGCCGATCCAGCAGCTGTCGCAGGTGTTCGACAGCTACCAGCAGGCGGTGGTGGGCGTGGAGCGGCTGGCCGTGCTCATGCGCGAGCCCATCGCCACCCCCGATGCCGACGACGCGATCGCGGTGGAGCGGCTCGCGGGCGAGATCGAATTCCGTGACGTGGGGTTCGCGTACGACCCCGCGGGCAAGCGGGTGCTGTCCGGTATCGATCTGCGGATCGAGCCGGGGCAGAAGGTCGCGGTGGTCGGCGAGACCGGCGCCGGAAAGTCCACGCTGGTGAAACTGCTTGCGCGACTGTATGACACGAGCGCAGGGGCGGTGTTCGTCGACGGTGTAGACGTGCGCGACTACGGGCTGCGCGACTACCGCAAGCGCCTGGGCGTGGTGCCGCAGGAACCGTTCCTGTTCGGGGACACCGTGCACTCGGCCATCGCCTACGGCAAACCCGGCGCCACACCCGCCGACATCGAATGGGCGGCGCGGGCCGTCGGCGCGCACGAGATGATCGCCGCGCTCGAGCACGGGTACCGTCAGCCCATCGGCGCGCACGGCGCGAGCCTGTCCGCCGGTCAGCGGCAGCTGTTGGCGCTGGCCCGGGCCCAGCTCGTGGAACCCGACATCCTCATTCTCGACGAGGCGACCGCGTCGCTGGATCTGGCGACCGACGCCCGCGTTCGCGCGGCGGTGGATGTGCTGACCGCCGGGCGCACCACGGTGGTGGTGGCGCACCGGCTCGCGACGGCCGCCGACGCCGACGTGATCGTGGTGGTGGGTGAGGGCAGGCTGCTGCAGGTCGGGCGGCACGCGGAGTTGCTCGTGGAAGACGGGCCGTACCGGCGACTCTGGGCGGCGTACGTGGGGGAGGACGTCGGTACGCCCGCGCGGTAGGGGTGCGGGCCGACCGGCAGCGGGTCACTGCCCGCCGCCGGTCGCTCATCCGTACGGAATCGTCACTCTCGCAACAGGTGCCGGGCGAAGAAGGCGTTGCCCGACGGGCCCTCGAATGCCGGGACGCCGGTGTGCCCGCCCATGTTGGCGTGCAGGGTCTTCTGTTCGGAGCCGAAGGCGTCGAACAGATCCAGCGCGAGCTGCCGGTCGTTTCCTTCGTCGTCCCACTGCAGCAGCACCTGCAGCGGGATGCTGACCCGGGCGGCCTCCTCGAACATCGAGCGCGGCACGTAGCTGCCCGCGAACAGCACGGCGGCGGCGATGCGTGGTTCGAGCAGCGCCAGGCGCAGGCCGATCGCGATGACACCGCCGGAATAGCCTACCGGGCCGCGGATTTCGGGCCGGTCGAGGAGGACGTCGAGCAGGGCTCGCCATTCCGGGACGGCCTGGTCGACCAGGGGCAGGACCAGGCGGTCGACGATGTCGTCGGTCACCGGTCGTCCGGCGCTCAGTGCCGCGCGCAGGTCCGCGCGGGCGCGGTCGGCGGCGGCCGACCGCGGGCGGTCACCGGCCCCGGGTAGTTCGATGGTGGCCGCGGCGTATCCGGCGGCGACCGTGTCCCGGGCCCGTCCCGCCAGTCGCGGGTACATCGCCCGCAGTCCGCCGGGGTGGCCGATGAGGATCAACGGCCTCGGTTCGGAATCGTTGTCGGGAGTCCACAGGATGCCGGGGATCTCGCCGAGGGTGAACTCGCGCTCGATGACGCCATCGAGCCGGTTCTCGGAAGTGAAGTGCATGGTCGTGCCTTTCGGGAGTGCGTGGCGCTCCCGGACGACCTATCGCCCGACCATGACTCCGGAGGGGAGCACCCATGTCGATACTGCGTTCACGGGTATCACCTCCTTGGTCCGGTTCACGGTCGGGGGGAAGGGTAGCAATGGCTGGTAGGCGGAGGCAAAAGGTTTTCGGGGGCGAATTTTCGTGCACGATCGCACTGATCGTGGCGGGTTCCTGCCACGAGGGCATGGATCGTGCACGAAAATTCGCGCTCTCACCTTCTGTCGATGTACTCCATGTACGCGGTCCCCGCGACAGGCGACCCCCGGAAGCTCCCCACGTAGTCGTAACTGCCCACGAACCCCGCCCCCAGCCCGTAGCTGTAGTCGTGGTTGGCCGCGCCCGCGATGGAGATCAGCACCTCGCCGCGGTCGTCCAGGACTCGCCAGCGCAGGTGCTCGGGCAGGCGCATGGTGGTGCCGGTCGGCGTGGGCTGATCCAGGTGCCGGTCGACCGTGAACTCGAAGCCGCGGGTGTGGACGCTGCCGTGGTCGTCGAGCCCGCGCACGTACACCCGGCGCTGGATCGGCAGACCCGCCGGTCCCAGCACCTGTACGAGCAGCACCTGGGTCCGGTCGTCGATGTTGAGCACGTGGTAGGTGAAGAACGGCACCGGCAGGGTGGCCCGGGTGCCGGGCAGAACGCTGTGGACGCCGACGCCGGTGGCGTATTCGACCGTGCACAGGGTGTCGACCGGGACGGCGCCGTGCCGGTCGGTGATGCTGCCGCGAGCGCGGGCGAGCACGCTCCAGTGGTCGTACAGCCCCGGGACGTGGGCGAAATGCGACACCACGTCCGTGGCGTCGATCTCGAGGTCGACCTCGATCTCCGGGTGGCGTCGGCGCAGGCCGAACTTCGGGTACTCACCCTCGATGACGAGCTCGTCGCCGAACTTCAAACGTGTTCCGTCGGAACGGAACTCACAGTCGCGGTCGATCTCGCGCACCAGAAACTGCCCACCGGTCATCGATCCGGTCGCCGAACTGAGGTAGACGGTATCGGCCGGGGTGGAGGTGATGGCATGGTCGTTGGCGAAGACCGCCACACCCGGCGTGCCGAGAATCGACATGACGCCGAAGAAGCGGTGCGGTGCGGCGAGGCCGGGGACCATGACGCCGTAGTGCGCCCAGTTGCGCCGGCGTCCGCTCGGCGGGGACATCGGCGTGGCCGGGTCGAACGGGCGGGCGTTGCGCCGCCGGGTTCGGTTGATCACGCCGATGGCCCGCTCGATGCCGGTCACCCTGTCCATGCCCACCTCCACAGTTTCTGTTACTGACAGTACCGTTTATTGCTGGTGCGGAGTCAACCGGCCGACAGCGCGGTGGGGCGGCACCGCGGGGCGGCCCGAATATTCGGTCGCCTATCCGAGACTCGGCGGGCAGCATCTCCTCCCATGGGGGAGGACGAGCATTCCGGGCATTACATCTACACCTCGACTCGGGTCATTCACGCGGCTATGGACCTCGAGTGGGAAGCACGGGGCGGGGTCTCGCCGTCCGAATGTGCCCGGGAGGCTGCGAAGTTGGGCGTTGCTGGGATCGGTGAGCTGTGCCGGGAGTTCATCCGGCCCTTGGAGTTCGAAATCTACCGGGAGGTGACGACGGACTCGGACGGGCTCCGGCTCGGGACGGACAAGCACCCTGAATCGGGCTTCTGGGGCCCGGAATCAGTTCGGGAGCACGGGGATTCGAGGGGTGTCGACGCGGACTTGGTCGACGAAGCGACCATGCGATCGGTGGTCGACGCCATGTTCGACGCCCCGTGCGAACTGAACGAGGGCGAGTGGCTGTCCTGGACGTATCTGCAGGTACGCGACACCCTGGCCTTGCTGCCGGAGTCCCTGGTCCCCGTCGACGGCGACCATGTCGTGGTGGATGACGCCGACAATCGCATTCGGAATCGGAAGGTCCCGATCGAGCGCCGCCCCGACGGTGTCTGGGCAGGTCCCCGTGACTGGACGTTCGGCCCGCCGTTCAAGCTGCTCGCGTACCTCGACATCTGCACTTCCGACTCCGACCGGCACTGTCTGCCGGTCGAGCTACTGATCTATTTCAATTGGTCGATCTGGGGCGACCTGGACGCCCCCGGCCGGGCGATGCTCGAGCGCGGGCTCGAGCGGTTGCGTGGCGCCGGCTGGCAGGTTCGCGAGGAATAGGACCGAACCCGTGCGGGTGTCAGGGCCCTGTCAGTGGTCGTGTCAGCGCGCGGTCAGTGCGCTGTCAGCGCGGGGCGCGAAAGTTCTTCTCGTAAGCGGTTCGGCACAGCAGAGATAAGGACGACATCATGACCATCACCGCCACCCTCACCGACCGGGACAAGGCCACCATCCGGACCGCCGCGTTCGGGGCCGTCGCGCTCGTCGCCGCCGCCGACGGAAAAGGCAAGCCACACAGGGCTTCCGTGCAGGGGAGCTACGCGCTGTACTCGGCGACCGGCCTGGTCGGGCACGTGCTCGCCGGGAAGGCCAAGGACATCGAACTGACCGGGCGGACCGTCGCGGCGCTGGCCGATCAGATCCTCCCCGCACTGAGCTCGGCCGTGGCCGTGCTCGAGCAGCTGGATCCGGCGGAGGCCGAGAACTTCCGGGCGACCGTGCTGGTCGCCGTGGACGCCGCGCTCGGCGTCCATCACGGAACGCCCGGCCCGGCGGTGGTCGCGATGGCCGGCAAGATCCGCGAGGCGCTGCGCGCGGCGTGAGAAAAGGTCGGCGACGACGTTTCCGGGAGAGCCGGCAGCGGGCCGAGGGCATCGCGGAGATCCGTGATCGTGCGATAGTGGACGGCGGGCATACCGAGTTCGCGGGCCGCGGTGACGTTGGGCTCGGAGTCGTCTACGAACAGGCAGCGGTGCAGGGGGACACCGACTCTCTCGCTCGCGATCCGGTACACGCGGGGGTCGGGTTTGATGAAACCGATTCGAGCGGTGTTGATCAGGGCATCCGCCACGTCGTGCAGGCCCTGGCGGGCGAGGTCCCGTTCCAGGCGTGTGGTTCCGTTGGAGACGAGCGCGATCGGCACGTGGACGCGGGCGACGCGCAGGAGGGTCACGGCCTCGGCATCCACCTCGGGTTCGAGTCGCGACCACGCGGCGACGGCCGCACGGGCCCGTTCGGCCGAGCCGCAGACTTCCGCAACGGCGGTGGCGGTGGCCGCCCGCCAGTGCTCGTCGGTGACTTCGCCGGTGATCGCCGGGACCAGTCGTTGGGGTGCGAACGCCAACGCGGCGAGTGTGCCTGTGGCAAGCCGGTTTTCGTGCTCGATATCGTCGGCCGGGGGCCAGATCCGAAGCACTCCGTCGATATCGCAGAGCACCGCATCGTAGGTACGCGCGCTCATTGGGCTCCTCGATCCTGCCCTCGATGGTATCGATTCATGATCATCACACGGACGGGGTGCGGCCCGCGAACCACAGCTAGGGAGAGGTCGTCCGGTCGGTGATCTCGTAGATGCCGGACGGGAGTTCGAGGGAGCGTGCCGTGCGGACAGCGGCTTCCGACAACGCGATTCGTGGGTCCGGGGGCACGGTGTCGGGGTAATAGGTTGCGGGGCCGTGGAACTGGCCGTAGCGCAGCACCACCCCGCCGGCCGCCAGGACGGCGGACTCCAGGAACTCCTTGGCGGCCTGGCCCTCGCCCGTCATCTCCCACGCGACGCTCTGGGCGATGAAGCGGGACGCGCCCGCGGCGTGGGCGGCGGACAGCAGGTTCGCGGTCCCTTCGTGGCGGACGCGGGCGTTGGCGGCGCGGCCGGCGGGGAGATCGGCGGCGCTGTCGGGCAGGTCGGTGAGCTGGTGTATGACCAGGTCGGGGGCGTACGCGACGACCGCCGCGGTCAACGCCGGCGCGTCGAAGGCGTCGCACACCACGGGGGTCGCGCCGGCGGCGGCGAGCGGGCCGGCCTTGGCGGGGGATCGGGTCATGCCCGCGACCTCATGACCCGCGGCCACCAGGAGCGGCACCAGATGGGTGCCCAGGACGCCGCTGGCGCCCGCCAGAAAGATCCGCATAGTTATCGAGGCTAAGGGATTGCGTCAGTGGGGGTTCACGAGGGCCGCGATGTCGTCGAAGCCGCGGCGAACGGCATGGTCGAAGGCGGTGCGGCCGTTGGTATCCCGGATCGTGAGGTCGGCGTCGTTGTCCACCAGCACCTGGACGATGTCGCGGTAGCGGGGGCCGCCGTCGCCGTAGTAGACGGCCTCCAAAAGCGCGGTCCAGCCCAGGTCGTTGACGTGATCGATGTCGATGTCGGTCTGCCGGAGCACCTCCCGCACGTAGTTCAGATGGCCCTTCTCTGCGGCGGGGATCAGCGCGTTACCGCCGAAACGGTTGGGCAGCGTGAGGTCGGGGTGCGCGGGGAGCAGGGCCTCCATCATGGGGACGCTGCCGGTGACGCCGGTGTTGACCCACGGGGTTTCGCCGCGGGCGTCGCGAGCGTCGGGGTCGGCGCCGAATTCCAGGAGGACGCGGGCGACCGGGAGGTCGTCGGACAGGACCGCGAGCATCAGCGGGGTGCGGCCCGCGGTATCGCGGGCGTCCACCTGGGCGCCGTCGGTGAGAGCGGCGCGGACCGCGGCGGGATCGCCGGACGTGGTCGCGGACAACAGGGCTCGGTTCTGGGCGACGGGGATGTCGATCGGGGCGGGCGCGGATTCGGGGGCAACCCGGCCCGGTTCATTCGCGGGGGTGCTCGATTCGCGCGACTGAGTGGCGGCTTCGCTCGGCGCGGAGCGGTTCTCGGTAACCCCTGCGCCGGGATCGGCCGCGCAGGCGCCCAACACGATGGCGCCGGACAGCACGGCGATGGCGAGGCGGAGTTCGCGCGAGCGCCGGCGCCGTGCGCTCTTATCCGCTGCTTGATCGGCCGAGGGAGGGTTCATGACCTCCATACTGCGAGTCCGGTCCCGGCTGCGAATCGGCGCGGCGGCTGCGATACCCGGACGGATCGGCTGACAGCCGGGTCAGCCGATCGGCTGACCCGGTGAACCGAGCACTGCCGGCGGACCGTACCGACGTGCGTTCGCCCGGGGCAGGGAGATCGGCGATTTCCGGCGAAGAACCGACCGGCTCGGCTCGCCGCCGCTCGATGCGGACGAGTCCGCATCGTGGTCCCGGGCCGGCGAACCGGTATTGTCGCGACTTCGTCAGCGGCCCGGTTCGGCTCTGCCGTGATGGGGAGTCGCCGGCGGCCGGGCCGATGCTGCGGGCCCTGCCCGCTCTGGCGAAGACGCGGCCGATCCGAACGCCGCAACGGTCCGAGCCCGCGGCGGCCCGGACCGGCGGGCGCCCTACCTGTCGCGGAATGCCCAAGCGTCGGCGAACATTTCGTGCAGGGGACGCGGCGGCAGAATCACGTCGTAGGGGCCGAGGATCTCCTCGTAGCCGACTTCGATGAGGTAACGGGGCAGTTTCGCCGACTCCAGCGGCAGGTGGGGTTTGGTCAGCTTGTCGGCCCAGCCGCCGGGGATGAACGCGGTGCGTCCGGCGCGGGAACGGCGGTCTTCGACGATCAGGCCCCCGGCGAGGAGTTCGGCCTGGGCCTGCTTGTGGCGGGTTGTCGTCCAGTCGTTCCAGCGGCGGATGTTGCGATCGGTGGGGCGGGCCAGGGTGAGCAGTTGCAGCAGGAGCGTGGCGGCGTCCTCGCCCGTTCCGGTCTGCGCGCGGACGTGTTCGACCAGGTCGGGCACGCTCTGACGCGGATCGGCCTCGTAGTGCCCGGGAGCTACCGGGGTCGTGGCGGCGCGGTCGATGAGCACCTCGAGGCCGGAGATCATCGCGAGTTCGCGGCGGATCGCGTCCGCGAGTTTCGTGTAGCCGTGGGTCGCGCAGGTCGCGAGCGTGTGGTCGACCCGCTCGGGGTCCAGCAGCGCGACAGTCCGCAGTATCGGCTGCACGAGCCGGACCGCGCCGTCGACGATGAGCAGTCCGTCGTCGTAGACGGTGCTGCCCACCGGGGCCGAGGCATAGCGCTCCGGTCCGAAATGCGCTGCGGTGAGCATGAAATAGCCGGGGCAGACCCGGGTATCCGGTGCGCGCAGGCCCGCTCGAATCCGTTCGAACAGCTCGGTGGCTCCCCGGCAGGCGGGGTCGTGGAGCGGACGCTCGGTCAGCGCCCACACCACCGCAGTCGCCATGCTTCGGAAGCGGTTCGAACGGGCCAGGATCGTCGGGCGGGAGTCCGGCGCACCGAGCAACACGCCTTCTCTCGCGGCATCCGGGCTGTCCTGATGTGCGAGGGCCCGAGCGTAGTACGACGACAGACCGGTGGCCGCCTCCAGTTCGGCGGTGAGATCCTCCGGCACCCGAGGTCGCGTGCCCAGCAGCTCTGTCCACACCGCGGCCATCCGCTCCGCGGCGGCCAGATCGCCCGCCTTGCTCCACAATTCGGCGGGATCATCGGGCATACCCGCGGCCACCAGCCGCAGGCAGCCCTCGAATCCGAGCTGACGGGTGTATTGCTCGTACTGCTCGGCAACCTCGGAATTCGCACCGTACGGCTTGGTCCGGACCAGTTTGGAATGCGCGGCGCCCATGGTCGCGAATCCGCCGCCGAGGTGGGCGCGACGGGGCATGCCGTCCAGCACCAGTCGAGCGACGGGCTCACGAACGCCGGTGCGCTCGACGAACAACCGGACAGCGGGCAGGCCAGGGGTGCGAACACCGTTGCGCGCGAGCAGTTCCAGGACAGTGGTCAGGTAGGCGGCATCGTTCCGGGTGACCGTGACGGTTCGGACGTCGGTGGCATCGGGCGGAATCGCGGCGTCCGCGGGCTGGAGGAAGCCCTTGCCCACCGCGACGGTACGGTCGCCCGAGACCGCCGGGGCCGTCCCCACCCGCCAGGCACCGGGCCGGGCGAAAGGCTGTTCGGCCCACTCGGTCAGCAACGCGATCAGCGCCGCGCGGTCGGCGTCCGGGGTACGGGCGTTGAGTGCGCGCCAGGCCACCGCATCGATGTTTCCGAGCAGGGGAGTCCAGTCCTGCGGTGGAGCGGGCGGGCTCATGCGGCGGACGGAGTCGTCGATCTGCCCGGCCAGGAAACGGCCGTCCGCGACGATGGCGGTGAGGGTCGCGGGCGCCACCGCGGGGTACGAGCGCGAGTCGTGATCGAGCAGCCCGAGCAGGGCGGGCAGCAGCTCGGAGTCGGGTACCGGTGTCCGGGGTGCGGCAAGCGCACCGGCTCGGACCGATGCCACGCGTGCGGAAATGATCTCCCGCTTGCGCACCAGCCGCGTGGCTCGATCGGCGAACTCCCGTACCGACTCTGCGAGAACGGGATCGGTGACCGCGGACGGCGATATGCCGGCCAGCAGCGCGAGCACCGCCGCCACGTCGATGGTCCGCAGCGCCCGGGAACCGGCCGGATCGCGCGGGGTGAGGAAATGCCAGAAGGCCGGGGGCGGGAACATCGGCAGCCGTGCCCGGTCGCCGGTGACCTCCGATCGCCAAGTGGGGAACGAACGGACCTCCCACAGCGGCGACTCGGCGTCGTAGCCGCGCATCAGGCCGAGAACATTCGACTCGACGCGGGTCATGACCAGTTCGGCGCCGCCCTCGGGCATGCGGACCAGGCCCCACGGGTCACCCAGTTTCGGCCCACCCGCGAACTCGGCCCGGCGGGCATCGATGCCCTCCACTACAAAATCCGCGGGGTAGCCGCGCCGGTCGTTCCTGGTGATGCGATATCCGCTCTGCCCGGACACCGCGCCCAGCGGCGAGTCGATCACCCCCGCGGGCAGCCGTGCGTACGACAGCAGATCCCACGCCGGGACCCTGCCGGGCGGCAGCGGCTTCTTGGTGTGGAAGTCCGGTAGCTGCGCCGACTCACCCCGGTTGCCGGTCGCCTGGTCGATCTCGGCCCAACCACCTGATCCGGCGCGGAGACCGTTCGAACTCCATACCCGCACACCGTCACTCATCTGACCGTCGCAGTCACCGACGCCGTAGCGGTCGCCGGGCCGCAGCAGGTGGGTGCCATCGAGCCGGCCATTCGCGGTGGCGAACCTGTAGCCCAAATCGCCGATGCACCCGTTCCCGAGGGGAGCGAAGTCGCACACGGTGTCCGGGGTGAAACGCTCCTCGGGCGCATTGGCCCAGAACGCTTCCTGCACGCGCAGCGCCGGTGCGAAACGGCTCGGCGGCACCGGTTTCGGGACCTCGCCGTAGCCGATCAAGAACTCGCCCCCGGCGTAGAACACCGCGTGCCCACCGACGTCCGGGGGCAGGGTGAACGTGGTGTCGGCGATCTTTCCGTGCGGGTCTATCACCACCGCGCGGTCGTCGCCGTACACGGTGAGCATCGGCCAGGTGGCGGTCACGCCCCGCACCACGCCCACTTCGGCGATCGCGGTATCCAGCGCGGGCCAGCACAATTCGTGCGGGATTCCCGCACGCAGGGTCCACAGGAGGGGATCGACGCCGTCGAGACTTTCCAGTGCCTGCTCGATACCGTCGAGCGCGCGAATGGTCGGCTGATCCAGCAGCTTGTCGAGTTCGTCGATCGCGGCTTCGGCGTCGAGCAGGCTGTTGCCCGCCACGCGATCCATCACCGCGACGATGCGGGCATGCACCTCGCGTTCGATGCCGGGGTTCTCCGGCAGTCGGCCGATCGCGGTGCTGGTGGTCCGCGCATCGGCGTGCACGACGCGTTCGAGTCTGCGGCCCAGGACCGGGTGGGCCGCGAGTGCGCGCAGGTCACGGCGCGAAGCCGGGCCCCAGAATTGCATCTGGACCTTGTCCGCGCCCGCGATGCCGACACCGTGGGCGAGCAGCAGATCGGCCAGGTCGGCATCCAGGTAGGCGAACCAGCGGCCCGACGACAAATCCACCGGCACACCGGCTTCGACCAGTCTCGGCCCGATCCGCTCGACCACGTCGAAGAGTTCGGCGGGCATCTGCTGGATGGTCACACCGCCGTAGGGCGCCCTGATACAGCAGTACATGTGGAAGAAACGGCTCACCCAGCCCGCCAATCCGCGTGTGGGCGTGAGGGTTCCGGCGGCCATGGCCTCGACCGCGCCGGCGGCGTCGAGCATACGCAGCAGCGCGGCGCCGGTGGAGGCGGTCTCGGGGAACAATTCCACCAGCGGCGCGGGGTCGGCGGGCCGCACTCGCGCGAACACCTTGGCCGCGCCGTCGAGCAGGCCGTCGGACACCTTGGCAGAGGTGCACGCCGCGAGCACCGCCGTCAGAACGCGGGAGTCCTCCCCGTATCCGAGGCCGGCGTCCTCGGCCGAGGCTCGTACCCGGCGCGGGATGTCGGCGCCCAGCGCCGCCCCACCCTGGGCCAGCGCCACGAGCAGGGCCGTGAAGTCCCGATGTGCCTCGTGCGCCGACCCGACGGTGGCCAGCCAGCGCTGATGGGCCGCGACCTCCGCCGTCGGAAGCGCACCCGCGCGAGCGAAGATCAGCGCGTTCGCGCGATGGAAGTCCACGTGCACGGGCAGCGAATGCGCACGCTCGGCGGCCCGCGCACGACCGTAGGCGGTGGCGGCGGCCCTACGAAATCGCTTCCCCCACCGGAAGCTACCCGTGTGCGCACTCAGCCAGTGCCCCACCGTGTCCCAGAACCAGGGCCGATGCGCTTCGGGCAGGCGCTCGGCCTCCCGCGCCAGCGCGTCCACGACCGCCCCCGGTTTGTCGGTGCCGTGCACAGTGCCCCGGGCCTCTTCGCTGAGCGTTTCCGCGGCGTCGGCGACGCCGGGATCGAACTGCCGAACCCACTCGGCGTATGACGTGGAATTCTCCGGATCCGACGGCACCAAGTTCGGCATGGCCGAATTGTGCCAAAGGGCAACGACACCCAATCGCCCAGCGGTTATGGGCGAGCACCGGACCCATCCTCGCTCGGCGGGCCGAGGCTGAAATGAGGCCGAAACCAAGGAAGAGGACGCGGCGCCGACGTCCGAAGAACACTCGAAACTCGACAACCGGCGGGGGGCCGCGGTGCTGCACAGATCTGCGAAAGATGCTGTAGCACAGCATCCGCGAGCAGGCACGACGGAAGCGTGACGCCGCCGCGCCCGGACGCACTCAGCAGTTCGGGCTGTTCATGATCTTGATCTGGGTGACGGTCTTGTACAGCAGCGTCGCGTAGTTCGGGGTGATGCACTGGGTCGAGCCGTCGGAGAACTTCAGCAGCGCACCGTCGTCGTTCCTGGTGTTGACCACGCGGAGGGCGCCACGACTGTTCGGGCCGAGGGTCTGCCAGTAGCCCATGTCCTGATACATCGCCGTGGGGTGGTTGGTCGCGACGTCGTTACCGGTCTTGTAGAAGCACACGTACGGGTAGTTACAGCCGAACTTGCTGTCGGCCGAAGCCTGCGTGGCGGCCGGTCCCGCGATCACGCCCAGGCCCGCGATCAGCAGGGCGGCGGTGGCGGCGAATCTTTTCATCATCGTTAGCGCTCTCTATTTCTCCAACAACCAAGCGAATGCTCGGTGCTGCCGAGAATCATTATGCTGCAGCATAATTGGCTCAACCCCATGGAAATGGGGGCTGGCCGAGCGCCCGCCGATCCGGGACTCACGGACGGTGGTCGCCGCCATCGCGGCGCTTGGTGTAGACGTTCTTGACATCCGCGCTGAACCGTTTGGCGGCACGCTGGGCCTGTTGGCCACGTTCGGACGCGAGCGCCTGGCGCGCCGACTCCCCGGTGTGGCGGGCGACAGCGCGGCCGCGCTGCCGGATCTGGGTCGCCCGGTCGGAATCGAGCAGGTGCTGGAGGCGATCGCTGTCGGCGAGTTGGCTCGCCTGGTCCCGGACCGCGCGGGTCGTGGTCTGGGCGGTCCCCAATCCGTTTCGCGCGGTGCTGATTCCACGCCGCACCGTGGCGTTGTCGCGTGCCGCGTCCCAGGACCGTTGATACCGGCCCGCGCGAATCACCACCGTCCCCGCCAGTCTGTCGATCAGCGTCCTGCGTCCGGCGGCGGCCAGGAAGACGGCGTTCACGGTCAGGACGCCCACCGCGACCAGCCAGAGCACGAAGGAGAGGGCGAACTCGCCGGCGAGCAGGGCGATGCAGGCGATCGAGTAGATCCCGACGTCGGTCATCGTGCTCCCGAAGGCCCGCGCCGCCGCCGGCCAGGCGCCGAGCCCGCTGTCGGGGCGGAGCCTCGGGGCCACCCGGACATCGGTGAGCATCTTGCCCACCGTGCAGCCCTTCCACGCCAGGCTCACGAACCGATAGGCGAAGGTGACCACGATCAGGGCGACGAACGCCTGGATGACGAAGATCAGGACCTGGCGTACGACATCGGTCCCGAACTGCTTTCCGGCGCCGCCCCAATCACCGCGCGAGCCGAGCACATCGCGCACGCCGGTCTGCGTGAGTTCCGGCCAGCTCGACAGGTAATCGGTGGTTCGGTAGTGCGTACCCCAGGCGAGCAACGCCGCCACCCCCAGGATGAGTGCGAAGTCGGCGATCCAGCCGGCCAACTGCCGAGCGAACGGTGCTGCGAGGGGAGTGGCCGGGGCACTGGTCATCGTCGTACGCATCTCTATCCGGAATCCGATGCGCCGACTGCCCGTCGGCGCATCTCGTGCGCGACAATTGTTGTCCTCGACGCGTAATCGATTCCGCCTATCGCACTGCGCCCGATCATTTACGGCGTATGTTTCCGAATCCGGGAGTTCGCGCGCGATTCATACCGAAAGACTTCCAGAACCCTGCCGTCCAGCATGTTCCGAAAACCGCCACGCGTTGCCGGCGGACACTGGCAATCGACACGGTTCAGGGGATCGAACAGAAAAGGACCCCAATTTCTCTGCTTTACAAAGAAATTGGGGCCCTGCTGTGTCGAGAGGGGGACTTGAACCCCCACGTCCCTAAGGACACTAGCACCTCAAGCTAGCGCGTCTGCCATTCCGCCACCCCGACCGGTGGTGCTCGACTACAGTAGCCGAGCTGTCGCCCGGATGAGAAATCGGCTGGTCAGAGGCTACTTGTTCATGAAAATGCCTGCGATGTCAGCGTTTTTGATGGGGGTCTCGCTGTTGGCCTGGACCTGGCACAGGGCCTGCACCGTGCTCATCGTGAAATCGACTGAGGTGCCGGTGGGTTCGTTGTCGTTGCCTGTCTGCTGCTTGATGAACTTGGTGACGGTGATCCGCTGGGAGTCCGGCTGCTGGGACAGGTACTCGCTGCACTTGGTGTCCCCGCCCTGATTGAGCGCGCGCTCGACTTCGGTACAGCCGGACAGCACCGTCACGGCGAAGAGGGCGGCGGCCGCGCCGGCCGTCCATCGCAGGGTCTTCATGGTCGATCCTCTTTTCGAATACCGCTGGTCGCGCGCGGCGGATTCGGACCGCCGCGATCGCCGATCAGCGTAGAGCGGCGCGATCGATCGGCAATCCGGACTCGACCCTGAGATTTGTCCGATTCGATGTGATTTGCGTCACACACGTGCGCATGTTTCGGGGGGTGCGTAGGGCATGGTGGTGGGATGCCCACTCCCGCCACGGACATCATTCGGGTGCTCGGCGCCCGCGAGCACAACCTGCGCAACATCTCGGTCGAGATCCCCAAGAACAAGATCACCGTCTTCACCGGCGTCTCCGGCTCCGGCAAGTCCTCCATCGTGTTCGACACCATCGCCGTGGAATCCCAGCGCCAGCTGTACGCCACCTTCCCAGCCTTCATCCTGAACTTCCTGCCGCGCTACGAACGACCGCACGCCGAGGCCATCGAGAACCTCACCGCGCCGGTCATCATCGATCAGAAGGCCGTCGGCGGCGGTCCGCGCTCCACGGTCGGCACCATGACCGACATCTACGCGCTCATCCGAGCCCTGTTCGCGCGCTTCGGCTCGCCCTCGACCGGGCTCGTCTACGACTACTCCTTCAACACCCCGCAGGGCATGTGCACCGAATGCGACGGGCTCGGCATGAGCGTCACCGTCGACCCGGACAAGCTCGTCGATCGCAGCAAATCACTGAACGAGGGCGCGATCCTGCTGACGGGTTACGCGGTGGGCAGCGGGGATTGGCAGCTCTACGGCAACTCCGGGCGCTTCGACCTGGACAAGAAGCTCGCCGACTACACCGACGCCGAATGGCACGACCTGCTGCACGGCACCGGCGGCAAGGTGGAACTGACCTTCAACAAGGGCACGTGGAAGGCGAATTACGAAGGGCTGGCGGACAAGTTCACGCGCTCGCGGGTCAAGCGCGACACCTCCGGGCTGTCGGAGAAGACCCGCGAACAGATCCAGAAGTACCTCACCGAGGGCGTGTGCCCGGCGTGTAATGGCGCGCGGCTCAACGCGAAAGCGCTCGCCACGAAGATCAACGGCCGCAACATCGCCGAGTGGACGCGCCTGCAGATCACCGATCTGCTCGAGGTGCTCGGCGAGGTCACCGATCCCGCGGCGCAGGGGCTGATCGACGCCACCCGCGTCGCGCTGGGCCGGGTCGCCGACATCGGCCTGGGCTACCTGAGCCTGGATCGCCCGACCGCGACGCTGTCCGGCGGCGAGGGCCAGCGCCTGAAGATGATCAAGCACCTGGGCAGCACGCTGGTGGGGATGACCTACATCTTCGACGAACCCAGCGTGGGCCTGCATCCGCGCGATGTGGGGCGGCTCAACCACATGCTCGAAGCGCTGCGGGACAAGGGCAACACCGTGCTGGTCGTCGAACACGACCCCGATGTCATCCAGATCGCGGACCACATCGTCGACGTCGGCCCGCGCGCGGGCGCGCACGGCGGCGAGATCATGTTCACCGGCAGCTTCGAGGACCTGCGCCGGGCGGAGACCCTCACCGGGCAGGCGCTGCGCCGGGCGTTCGCGGTCAAGGAGATCTTCCGGGCCGCGACCGGGGAGCTGCTCGTGGAGAACGCGACCTCGCACAACCTCAAGAACGTGTCCGCGCGGATTCCGACCGGCATCCTGACCGCCGTCACCGGCGTGGCCGGATCGGGCAAGAGCAGCCTGATCCGCGCCGAGTTCATGAAGCGCTATCCCGATTCGGTGTTCGTCGATCAGTCCGCGATCGCGGCGTCCTCGCGCTCCACGCCCGCGACCTACCTCGGGCTCATGGACCCCATCCGCAAGCTGTTCGCCAAGGCCACCGGCGAGCCCGCGAGCCTGTTCAGCTTCAACTCCGACGGCGCGTGCAAGGAGTGCGAGGGGCGCGGGGTCATCATCACCGAGGTCGCCTACATGGACCCGGTGACCACGCACTGCGAATCCTGTGACGGGCGGCGCTTTTCCGACCGGGTGCTCGCACTCACCCTGCGCGGCAAGTCGATTGCCGATGTGCTCGAGATGTCGGCCGAGACCGCGGTCGAGTTCTTTCCGGAGAAGGCGCTGAATGCCAAGTTGCGCACCATGATCGAGGTCGGGCTCGACTATCTGAGCCTGGGACAGGCGATGAGCACGCTGTCCGGCGGCGAGCGTCAGCGCATCAAACTGGCCACGCAGCTGCAGAACAGCGGCAGCGTGTACGTGCTGGACGAACCGACGACCGGCCTGCACATGTCCGATGTGGACACCCTGCTGCGACTGATGGACGGACTGGTCGAGCGCGGCAACACCGTGATCGTCATCGAGCACAATCTCGACGTGGTCGCGCACGCGGACTGGGTGATCGATCTCGGGCCGGACGGGGGCAAGAACGGCGGCGAGATCGTGTTTACGGGCACGCCCGCCGAGCTGCTGCGGGACCCGGATTCGCTGACCGGGCAGTACCTGCGGCTGTACAAGGACGGGTCCGCGGTTCGGGGCGCGTGAGGTGACGGTGTGCGGTGGCACAGGGTGCACGCTGTGCCACCGCGCACGGGATATCGCCCGGTCCGGGCCGCCGTCGAGGTGAACCGACACTGTCGTGACCGCCCGCGCCGCCGAGTTCGGCGCGGGCGTCACGCACGGTCGGGATCCACCCGGAACGTGCCGCGCAGTTCGGCACGTTCCGGTTCCCGCGGCTCAGTGCGAGTGTTCGCTCGCCAGCGTGGCACGCCAGATTCTGGCCTCGGCGAGGTTGCCGCGACGTTCGAGCACCTCGGCGAGACCGGCCACCGCGCGGGTGTCGCCGTGGTCGGCCGCGGTCCGCCACCAGCGTTCGGCCTCGGCGAGATCGCCCTGCCGCAGCAGCACCACCGCCAGGTCGTAGGCCGCGCCCGTGTGGCCGGAATTGGCTGCCTGCCGCCATAATTCGTGGGCCTGGTGATCTTCGCCGCGGCCGTGCATGGCCACGCCGAGGTCGTAGAGCGCGCGCCCGTAGCGGCCGGCGTCGGCGGGCGGAATCGGGTCGGGCGGGGTCGGCGCGGTGCGCAGTTCCACGACCAGTTCGGTGAAGTCCGCGGGGCCGACCCCGGTGCTGCAGTGCAGGACCGCGCAGGTGGGCTCGCGGGTGACGAGCATGCCGTAATTGCCGGTCCAGGAGATGATCTCGCCGAACTCGTCCACCCACACCGGGGTCAGGGCGATGCTCGCCGCGGCGGAGGCCGGGCAGATGCGCAGCTCGATGCCCTCGGCCATGGCATCGGTCCAGACGTCAACCCCCCGCAACTGTCTGCCGTTCAGGAGTACGTGACCGTCCTCGACGCCGAGTCCGATGCCCAGCCCGTGCACCCCGCGCCGGGGCCCGGCGGCGCGCAGCGTGAGGGTGATCGTGGTGGGGGAGACGCCGAGCGCGACCGTGTGGACCGGGTAGACGCTGGCTCCGTTCCAGGTCAGGGGCTCGGCGCCGTCGTATAGGGCCGCCAGCGGTAGGTCGGGTGCGAGGTCGAATCGGTCGGTCACGGTCGAGGAGGCATACGAGAGCGACGTGTTCACTTGCCCCGCCTTTCACCGGTGCTCGGGTGAGTTTCGGGCCCACCGTAGTACTGATTCGCCCCGATGAACCCCGTATTTGCCAGGTGTCTTCGGCACACACCGGCTGGACGCTTGACCTGGGATGTTGGACAGTTTTCAGCAGGTCGCTCGACGTGTTGCACCGAAACACGCGGTGTGTCGTACCTGCGACAGCGCAAGCGTCATGTTTACTCGACGCCGACGTACCAGCGAACGAGTGAAAGGTAAGGACATATGGCTCTGCCCACAATGACCCCCGAACAACGCTCCGAGGCGCTGGCCAAAGCCGCCGCGGTTCGCAAGGCCCGCTCGGAATTGATCGCGCAGGTCAAAAAGGGATCGGTCAGTCTGGCGGAGGTGCTCAAGCGCGCAGACAAGGAAGACCTGGTCAAGAAGACGAAGGTGGCGGCCGTGATCAAGGCGCTCCCGGGAATCGGCCCCGTCAAGGCCGCGAAGCTGATGGATGAGGCGGAAATCCCCGCCGACCGCCGCATCGGCGGTCTGGGCTCTCGCCAGCGCGCCGCGCTGCTGGAGGCGTTGACCAACTGAGTTGATGGGGGTCGCCGACCGGGCTCGATCCGAGCCCGGCGGCAACCGCCCGCACCACCGCGGACCACCCGAAATAGGCCGATTTTGTTTCGGACGGTCCCATCCGATAATCTTGCGGAGCACACCGGTCGGGGTGGCGGAATGGCAGACGCGCTAGCTTGAGGTGCTAGTGTCCTTAGGGACGTGGGGGTTCAAGTCCCCCTCTCGACACAGATACTCGCCGGATTCTTTGCAGGACAAAGAATCCGGCGAGTTTTTTGTTTCCGGCGTGCGCACGACTACGTCGCGACGGACAGGAATTTCATCGGTCCCTTGTCCGCGAACTTGTCACTGACATTGCCCGCGATACCGCCCTGCACGGCCAGATCCCCGATGAGATCGAGTTTCGTCTGCGGGCTGCCCGCGCTGAAGTCCAGGTCCGCGAGATCGACCCAGACCACGTTGGGGCGGGTCGTGGACTCGTAGACGTACCGGCGGTTGGTCAGATCCAGCACCACCTGCCAGAGGGTCTGCGAGGCGTCGGGTTTGCCCGGGTCCGGGATGCGGAAGGGCTGTGCGGCGTTGCGCATCACCGAGAACATCGCGGCGATCGCGGCGACCTGGTTCTCCGGGTGCGGCAGGCGGCCGGAGTAGTAGGAGGCGCGGGCGAACCGGTCGGCGGGCAGCGTCGACCCGGGCAGCGGATCGCCGCCCCCGAGTCCCTCGAACCGTTTCACCAGCTCGAGCTGCTGATCGAAGGTCGGGGAGTTCGTCATCACCCGGTAGTCCGGGGAGTGATAGACCTTCGGCTGCCCGTCGATGTATTCGATGATCGCGGAGTCGCCGGTGGCGTCGTCCAGGGCCAGGTGCAGGCCGGGGCGCACACCGCCGGTGGGGTCGTCCATCTGCACGACCTGCACGTCGGTGTCGGCGATCCAGGCGACGGCCTCGGCGACGGTGGCGAAGTTGTCCAGGAAGTACTGCAACCAGACGGCTTGGCTGAGCTGGGTGCGCGCGGGGTCCGGGTCGCCGTAGGTGGATTCGGCCAGCCACAGGATGTGACCGGCCAGCCCGCGCTCGTTCATGCCGTCGACGGTGGTCATGTCGAAGGCCGCGGCGATGACGCTGCCGTATTCCGAGGTCCAGGTGAGCGATCCGGACACCCCGTCGTCGCGCTCGACCCCGCGCGGTTGCTTCCACAGGTTGGTCATGAGGTCACGCGCGAAGTCCATGTTCCGGCCCACCAGGACCGCCCCGCCCGCGTCGGGCCACAGCACTCGGGTACACATACGACAGGTCCGCCTTCCCACCTCGATGTTGGGGGCCGTTCTCGTCCTGTCGAACAGGTTAGTGCTGGTCAACAGCTATTCACGGGTAGGCCCAGTGGGGCCGGTGGTTCGCGGGCCGGGTCGCCTGGACGTGCGGCGAGGCGGCACCCGGCCGGAACGGCGCCGGGGTAGCGGCACGGGGTCACTCGGCGGGTTGCCACCGGTGACTGGGCTGCCTGTGGCCGGGTGACGGGTCGATGAAGGCGTCCATCACCAGGTGTATCGCGGCGACGACGGCGTCGGCCCCGACCTCGGGCCGGGCATCGAACGCGTCGTACTTCAGCGCAGACGAACCGTGGATGATCAGCTCGTCGGTGTCCGGCGGGTAGAAGCCGAAACCCACGCCGTCGGTGCGCTCGGTCCACTCGTCTCGCGTGGAGTAGGCGGTGTCGAAGACGCCCGGGCCGGGAAACGTCACCATCGCGTCGGCGACCGCGCGGGCTATCAGGGTTTGCACGACTGTTTCGATCTCCAGCCGGGACCCGCGCAGACCGAGCAGCTCGGACCAGTCCCCGAAGGTCGACCGGCGCAGCGGCAGGCTCTCCGGCGGACCGACGACCCACCCGCGAGCCCACCGCCCGATCCCCGAGTCCACGGTGAAAACCCAACTGCGGGACTCGAGTTCCTCGCGCGCGCGTTCGCGGCGCCGGGTGTCCTCGGCGTAGTACGCGGCACGGAACTCCGGCGTCTTGCGGTCGACGACCCGGGATCCGCGCTGCTGCTCGTCCCTGACGTCCCAGCGATTACGGTGTGCGTTGCGCCTGTCGGCGGCCTTCTCCCCACTCATGGTCGTACAGTACCGATTTCGCGATCTCGGCTTCCTTGGCCGCGGCTTCGCTCATCGAATCATCAGATACCGACGAGGTTTTCGGGGTCCCCGCCCTGCGGATGCGCGAAGGCCCGCGGCTGCCTGCCGCGGGCCTTCGGGTGTATCGGTTCGGTGCTGCGAGGGCAGCGACCGGGTCAGTGCTTCTTCTTGCCGAAGGGCTGGAATTGGACCACCAGGACCACGATCGTGCCGACCACGAAGCCGATGATCGCCGAGACGGTGGTGTTGGCGAGCCAGGCCAGGACGCCGCCGACGCCGCCTACCGCGTCGCGGATCGCTTCCTCGGCGTCGTGGACCCAGCCGTAGGGGGTGTGCCAGCCGAGGGTGTCGGTGCCGGTCAGCAGGATGTGGCCGCCGACCCAGAGCATCGCGACGGTGCCGACGGTCGACAGGACCGACAGGAGTTTGGGCATCGCCGAGACCAGGCCGCGGCCGACGGTCTGGGCGAACGACGAGGAACGCTGGGCCAGGGCCAGGCCGGCGTCGTCCATCTTCACGATGATGCCGACCACGCCGTAGACCGCGGCGGTGATGACCAGGGCGACCGCGATCAGGATGATCAGGCGCGGAACGAAGGGCTGGTCGGCGACCTCGTTGAGGGCGATGACCATGATCTCGGCGGAGAGGATGAAGTCGGTGCGGATCGCGCCGGCGGTCATCGCCTTCTCATCGGCCGGGCCCTTGTCCGCGGCCGCGTGATCGTCGTGGTGCAGGAATCGGCCCAGGACCTTCTCCGCGCCCTCGAAGCACAGGTAGGTCGCGCCCAGCATCAGGATCGGGGTCAGCGCCCAGGGTGCGAACTGACTCAGGATCAGGGCCGCGGGCAGGATGAACAGCAGCTTGTTGCGCAGCGAGCCCAGGGCGATCCGCTTGATCATCGGAATCTCGCGGTCGGCGGTGATGCCGTGCACGTACTGCGGTGTCACCGCGGTGTCGTCGATCACGACGCCCGCGGCCTTGGCGGTCGCCTTACCGGTCGCCGCGCCGATGTCGTCGATGGACGCTGCCGCGAGTCGGGCCAGAGCCGCAACATCGTCGAGAAGTCCGAACAGGCCTGCACTCATGAAAGGGAAGGTTACCGGCTGGTCCGGGCCCGGTCGGCGTGCCGGTCGATCGGGTCGCGCCCGTGCGGGCCCGTGATCTCGCGCGCGGGCGATGCCCGTGTCCACCCAGGCCGCGAAGTATCGGGGGATTCACGCTCGCGCCGCCCGGCCGGGCACGTTCGCGCGATAGGTGACCAGGATCCTGATTGCCGGGTTTGTTTCGGGTTACATGCCAGACTGTGGACGTGAAAGACGACGTGACCGAAACCGATAAGGACGAGCGGCCCGACCGCGGCACCGTCATCGGGCGTGGGGTGCTGTGGCTGGCGAAGTGGTCGCTGGCTATCGTGGCCATCGCCGCGGGCGCGTGGGTGCTCGGATTCCTGATCGACAAGTTCTGGGTGGCGCTGCTGCCGGTGGCGCTGGCGATCGTGGTGTCCACCGTGCTGTGGCCGCCGACCCGCTGGCTGACCGAGCGCGGATTGAAACCCGCGCTGGCCGCGTCGATCACCGTGCTCGGGTTCATCGCCATTCTGTCCGGGGTCATCGGATTGATCGTGCCGTCGGTGGTGGATCAGTCCCCGGAACTGGCCGACCGCGCGACCGAAGGCGTCAACCGGGTGCGCGACTGGTTGCAGGGTCCGCCGCTGAATGTGGGCGAGGAGCAACTCAATTCGGGTGTCTCGGCGATCGTGGACAAGTTGCAGTCCAGCGCCGAGCGCATCGCGGGCGGGGTGTTCACCGGGGTCAGCACCGCCACCTCGGCGATCGTGACGCTGTTCCTGGTGCTGGTACTGACGTTCTTCTTCGTCAAGGACGGGCCCCGGTTGCTGCCGTGGCTGCACTCGATCATCGGCAGCAAGGGCGGCACGCACATCGAGGAAGTGCTCAGCCGGGTGTGGGTCACCCTGGGCGGATTCATCCGCACGCAGGCGCTGGTGAGTTTGATCGACGCGGTGCTGATCGGCGGCGGTCTGCTGATCCTGCACGTGCCGCTGGCCGCGGTGCTGACCGTGCTGACGTTCCTGGGCGGATTCGTGCCGATCGTGGGCGCGTTCGTCGCCGGTGCGCTCGCGGTGCTGGTGGCCCTGGTCGCCAACGGCGTGACGACCGCGTTGATCGTGCTGGCGATCATCGTGGTTGTGCAGCAGCTGGAAGGCAATGTGCTGCAGCCGGTTCTGCAGAGCCGCAGCATGCAGTTGCACGCGGTGGTGGTGCTGCTGGCGGTGACCGTCGGCGGATCGCTGTACGGGATCGTCGGGGCGTTCCTGGCGGTGCCGGTGGTGGCGGTGGTCGCGGTGATCATGCGGTACGTGGGCGAGCAGATCGACCTGCTGACCGAGCCGGTGCCCGAACCCGTTGTGGAAGCGGCGGATTCGGGCGACGCCAAGGCTTGACGGGCGCGCCTGTCCGATCTCGGAGGCCCTCGAACATGATGTTCGGGGGCCTTCGCCGGTTATTTGTCGACCGGGATCAGGCGGCCGTCGAGGGTGCGCAGGTGGATGCGGGGTTGTTCGCGGGTGGGGGTGCGGACCAGGGCGAAGGCCAGGCCCGAGGGGGTGACCGAGGTCGTGTGGGTGTCGATGCTCGAGTCCAGGGTGAGGGTCGCGGCGTCGGCGGCGGCGGTGCCCAGGACCGCGAACCAGCTGGTGGCCGCGGGCGCGCCGCCACCGTTGGTGGGGGTGAAGCGTTTTCGGCTCATCCGCAGCAGCGGGCGGTGTTCGAGGGTGCGGATGCCGCGGGCGGGTGCGGGGCGGCGCGGGGTGCCGGTGATCATGGCGGGGGCCACCCAGCCCGCGGCGCGGTGTTCGACGATGACCACGACACGAAAGTCCCTGCTCTCCAGCAGGATCGCCACGGCGGCGTCACCGCGTTCGACCAGGGCGAGGGGGTGGAATTCGTCGTCGAGGGTGGCGAGCACGCCCAGGGCGGCGGCGACGGCGGGGTGTGACGGTACCGAATCCATTGGGGCTGTCCCCTTCTCGCAGAGATGGCCGCAAAGATGAATTCTAGGTACCGGGCGGTGTGCGTGCCACCGGTACGGCGAGAGTGAAACCGGAACGCAGTACGGCGGATCGGCTAGAGCTGGGTGGCGGATTCGCCGGCGAGGGCGGTGGCGAACTCGGTGGCGGCCAGGTTCAGTAGTGACTCGGCGAGGTCGCGGGCGGCGGGGGCGTCGGCGTCCAGGACCGCCTCGGCCAGGGCGCGGTAGAGATCGGCGCGGCCCACCTCGGCGGCCATCAAGACCGCGAGGGCGGCCAGGGCGGGCTCGTAGACCGCGCGCAGATCGTTGTAGAGCAGGCGGAAGACCAACGAGTCCGCGGCGTCGACCAGCAGGTCCCAGAAGTTCAGGGCGTGCAGCTGGCGGGCGATCGGATCCTGGGTCGCGGCAAGGGCTTCCACGATCTCGGTCAGGGGTGCGGCGAGGTCGGCGCCGGCGCGTTCGGCGGCCAGGCCCGCGGCTTCGCGGCCGATGAGGCGGCGGGTCTCCAGGATCGAGCGCATGACCGCGGGATCGAGTTGCCCTTTGCGCAGCAGCAGGCGCGGGAGCATGTCCATGCCGGCGTGGCGGCGGTAGTCGCGGACCGTGGTCGAACCGCCCTGGCGGACCTCCACGAGTCCGGTGTGCGCCAGGCGCTGCAGGGCCTCGCGCACGGTCGGGCGGGAGACGCCGAGGGTCTCGGCGAGCTGGCGTTCGGCGGGCAGGGCCGAGCCGGGTGGCAATTCGCCGTCGAGGACCTCGTCCACGAGCTGTTCGAAGACGGTATCGGGCACCGTCCGGCGGTCGATCCGCTTGATTGCCATGATCGGAACGCTAGGGGCGGGTTCGCGAGAGGTCAAGCGGCCAGACCAGTGCGTCGGGGTTGGCCGGTTCTTCGGGGGGAGTTCACCGGGTGTTCGTCGCCGGGGTGCCGCCGGTCACCCGGGGCCCTGCACGATCAGCCGGGTGCGCATCGTTCAGTTGGCCAACTTCTACGGTCCGCGCTCCGGGGGACTTCGCACCGCACTGCATCATCTGGGCGCGGGGTACGTCGCAGCGGGGCACGAGGTGGTGCTGATCGTGCCGGGGGCGCGGCGCTCGGAGGAGATCCTGGACTCCGGTGTCCTGCGCGTCACGGTGCCCGCGCCGCGCATCCCGGGCACCGGCGGGTATCGGGCGGCGGATCCGCGACGGGTGGCCGACGTGCTGCGGGGGATGCGGCCCGAGGCCCTGGAGGTGTCGGATCGCTTGACGCTCAGGGGTTTCGGCCGCTGGGCGCGGCGGCGGGACGTGGCCGGGGTGATGATCTCGCACGAGCGCCTGGACCGGCTGCTGGGTCAGGCGCTGCCGGGCCCGGCCGCGCGCGCCGCGGCGGACCTGGCCAATCGGCGCACCGCCCGCGAGTACGACATCGTCATCTGCACGACCGAGTTCGCGCGCCAGGAGTTCGAGCGGATCGACGCGCCGAACGTGTCGCTGGTGCCGCTGGGGGTGGATCTGGACATGTTCAGCCCGCACCGCCACGACCATCGGTTGCGGGCGGACCTGGGCGCGGAGCGGTATCCGCTGCTGGTGCACTGCGGGCGGCTCTCGGTGGAGAAGCGGGTCGATCGCAGTATCGAAACCGTTGCGGCCCTGCGCCGTGACGGTGTGCCGGCGCGGTTGGTGGTGGCCGGGGACGGGCCGCGCCGCGAGGCGCTCGAGCGCCGGGCGCGCACGGTGCCCGCGCTGGCGGACGGGCGGCCCGCGGTGCGGTTCACCGGTTTCATCAACGACCGCACCGCGCTGGCGACCCTGCTTGCCAGCGCCGATGTCTCCCTGGCCCCGGGCCCGCACGAGACCTTCGGCCTGGCCGCGCTCGAGGCCCTGGCCGCGGGCACCCCGGTGGTGGCGAGTCGCTCCTCGGCCCTGGCCGACATCGTGACCGCGGACTGCGGCGCGGTCGCCGCCGACCACCCCGCCGCCTTCGCCCACGCGGTGACCGGCGTCCTGGCCCTGCCCCCGACCCAGCGCCGCCACGCCGCCCGCACCCGCGCCGAACAGTTCACCTGGCCCGCCGCGGTCGCGGGGATGCTGGAGCTGCTGGCCTCGGCCTGACCGCCCGCGCCCGGCCATGCCGACGCGGGCGAAGTCTCGTTGCGCTGTTGACTCACGGAGCCCGATCGCTATATTGGTCTGACCACTTGGCCACCTGGCCACGGTTCGATGTCGACAGGAGATGGCGATGACGCCCCTCGAGCAGATGCGGGGTGCTACGGGCACCGAGGGCATTGCGGCCGCCGGTGACACCTCGGGTACCGGAGACACCCCGGGTAGCGACGTCGTGTCCGTCGCTGCCGATACCGACGATCGGGCCGTGGCGTTGCTCGAGCGGGCGCGGGCCGCGCAGGGCGCGTGGGGGGCGCTCGAGGTCGGGGAGCGGGTTCGGATCCTGGCGGGGCTGCCGGGGATTCTGCTGGGGAGTATCGACCGGATCGCGGGGGCGATCGTGGCGGAGAACGGGAAGCCGCGGGCCGAAGCGCTTGCGCACGAGGTGGTTCCGGCCATCGCGCTCGCGCGGCACCATCTCGACCACGCGGTCGCCACTCTGGGGCCCGCGCGGATCGGGTCGCCGACCGCGCCCTATCGCAGCGCCGTGCGCACGCACCGGCCGTACGGGACCGTGGTGGCCATCGCGCCGTGGAACCTGCCGTTCCTGATCCCCTTCAGCCAGGTGCTGCCCGCGCTCATCGCGGGAAACGCGGTGGTGCTCAAGCCTTCCGAGCTCACGCCGCGGATGGGGGAGCTGCTGGTGGAGTTGATCGCCTCCTGCGGGCTGCCCGCCGATCTGCTGCAGTGCGCCACCGGCGACGGCGCGCTCGGGGCCGCGCTGGTGCGGGCCCGCCCGGACAAGGTGCTGTTCACCGGGTCGGTGGCCACGGGGCAGCGGGTCATGGCGGCCGCGGCCAGGTTCCCGATTCCGGTCGGTCTCGAGCTGGGCGGTGTCGACGCGGCCGTCGTGCTGGCCGACGCGGACCTGGAGTTCACCACCTCGGCGGTGGCCTGGGGCGCGACTTTCAATGGGGGACAGGCCTGTTGCTCGATCGAACGGGTGCTGGTGCACGCGGATCTGTTCGAGGCCTTCCGGGTCCGGCTCGAGGACAAACTGCGGCGTGTGGACACCCGCGCCGATCTCGCGCCCGCGATCGACGACCGCCAGCGCGAGATCTGGCGGCAGCACGTGCGGGCCGCGCGCGAGTGCGGGCTGGATGTGCGCGGCGGGGCGGACCTGCCCGGCCGCAAGATCACCCCGGCGCTGGTCAGCGGCCCCCGGGTCACCGGCGCCGCGGTGTGGTCGCAGGAGACGTTCGGGCCGGTGGTCGCGCTGGCCCCGTTCGAGACCGACGAACAGGCCGTGGCCCTGCACAACGACACCGACTACGGGCTGACCGCGAGCGTGTTCTCCGCCGACGTGGACCGGGCGCGCGCCCTGGCGGGGCGCTTGAACGCCGGGTCGGTGGCGATCAACGATGTTGCCGCGACCATGTATTCGACGCCGGAGTATCCGTGGGGCGGTGTCGCGCGCTCGGGCTTCGGTCGGTCGCACGGCACCGACGCGCTGCTGGACGCGGCCTGGGTGCAGGTCATCGACGCCCCGCGCGGTCCGGCCTTCGGCCCCAAACGCCCCTGGTGGTACCCCTACGCCCCCGATCTCGAGGACGCGATGCGCGCGCTGGCCGGCGCCATCGCCGAACCCCGGCTCGGCTCGCGCCTGCGCGGGTACGGCCGCGCCGGCCACCACCTGCTCACCCTGCTCGGCCGCACCCCCACTCTCTGAGGACCCATCATGATCGCCATCGACCAGAACGCCCCGCGCCTGCGCCCGGGCACCGACCACGTCGAATCGTGGTTCGTCCGCGCCAACGACCCGCGCTCCCCGCGCGCGCTGTGGATCAAGGCCACCATACTTACCGGCCGCGACGGCACCGCCCTCGCGCAGGCCTGGTGCAGCATGTTCGACGGCAAGCGCACCCGGGCCTGGTGCCGCGACATCGCTTTGCCCGCGGCGTGTTTCGAGCAGAACGCGCTCGGGCAGGAGATCGCGGTGGGCCCGCTGGCGATGACCCTGCACGGGCGCGGCGGCGATTCGCGGGGCGCGCTGTCGGACGAGAACTCCACGGTGCGATGGGATCTGGCGTTCACCCGGTCCGCGGTGGCGGGCGCGCCGTTGTCGATGCTGCCGTCGGATCGGCTGCTGGACGCGAAGCTCCCGCGCAACAAGCTGGTGACCCCGTTCCCGGTGGCCACGATGTCCGGGTTCGTGGAGTGGGACGGCGAACGCTGGGATCTGGACGGCTGGCACGGCATGCAGGGCCACAACTGGGGCGCCGAGCACAGCCCCGAATACGCCTGGGGGCATTGTGTTTTCACCGAGACCGGCAGCGCGGAGCCGTTCGCGGTCATGGAGGGCGCCTCCGGGCGCACGCGGATCGGGGGCCGGGTGTCCCCGCTGCTGTCGATGCTGGTCGTGCGCCGGGGTGAGCGCGAGTTCCGGTTCGACCGCGTCGTCGACCTGTGGCGTCAGCGCCCGGAACTGGATTTCCCGCACTGGACCCTGCGCATGCGCGGGCGCGACGGCAGCGCCGAGGTGCGGATGAGCGCGGATCCGGCGCAGATGGTGTGCCTGGCCTATCGCAATCCCGCGCGCGCGACGAGCTACTGCCTCAATTCCAAGACCGCGGCGGTGTCGGTGCACGTCGCGCCGGTCAACGCCAACGCCTTCACCCTGCGCAGCGAACACGGTGGCGCGCTGGAATTCCTGGCGCCCGAGCCCCGTGCCGACGTGCAGCCGATCGTCTGAGTGGAGCACCCCCGATGCCTGTGACCTTCTTCGAGACCATGCGCGGCGAACTGTTCGACGCCGACGGGCACGCCCATCACGTGGCCATGGACCTGCGCTGTGAATCCGGGCGGGCGCGCGGATTCATCACCAACGGCCGCGCCCGCATCACCGGCACCATCCGCGCGGCCCCGTGGGTGGACGGTGCCGCGGTGACCGGCACCCTCATCGCGCTGCCGGTGACCAAACGGCTGATGAGCTACGAGATCGACTTCCGGGACGAGGCGGGCCGGGCGTGGCACCTGAGCGGGCGCAAGGATGTGCGCTGGGTGCGGCGCGCGCACGCGAGCCTGACCACCCTGGCCACCACGCTGTCCCGCGAGGATCGCGAGATCGCCTCGGGCACCATGCAATTCTTCGCCAACGACTACCCGAGTTTCCTGCGCTCGTTCCAGCCGTGGACCTCGCTGCGCGCGGATCTGCCCGACGGGTCGCATCCGGCGGGGATGCTGGGCGAATCCCAGCGGGCCACGCTCGGCGCGCTGGCCGGTGCGCTGATCGAACCGGGCGGGGCGGTGCCGCCGGTGCAGGCGGGGACCCTGGATCGATTCGACGAGTACGTGGGCAACGTGACCCCGCTCATGCAGTCCGGGGTGCGCCTGGCCCTGCGCGGGCTCGACACCGCGGCGCGCACCCGGCACGGGCGCGGGCTCGCTGGCCTGGACGAGTCCGCGCGCGCCGCGGTGGTAACGGCCGCGCGGGCCAACCCCGCACTGCAGCACGCGGTCGCCGCGATCGAAACACCTTTGCGGATAGCGCATTTCAGTGACCGCCGCTATCTGGACGCGATCGGCATGCCGCGCTACGACGAGCCGGTGCGGGGGCGCAGGCCCGGGTGGATGGCCAACGTCAGCACCCCGGACGAGGTGCCGGCGGTCGATCTGATCGCGTGCGATGCGGTGGTCATCGGCACCGGAGCCGGCGGCGCGGCGGTGGCGGCGCGCCTGACCGAGCGGGGCCTGGGCGTGGTCATGGTCGAGGAGGGCCACTACGCCGGGCGCGCGGAGTTCACCGGCGAACCGCACGATCGGACCCAGAAGTATTGGCGCGACGGCGGATACAACCTCGCGGTCGGCAACTCGGTGCTGGGGGTGAGCACCGGCCGCCTGGTCGGGGGCACGACCGCGATCAACTCCGGCACCGCGTTCCGCACCCCGGACGCGGTCCTGCGCGAATGGCTCGACCTCGGTTTTCCCGCCGATTTCGCACCCGAGGCGTTCGCCGGGCACCTCGATGAGGTGTCGGCCGAACTCGGCATCGCCTACGCCGAGCCGAAGTATCTGGGCCGGGTCGCGGAGATCATCGGCCGGGGCGCGGACGCGCTCGGGGCCGGGCACGGGCCGCTGCCGCGCAACGCCGCGGGCTGTGACGGGCGAGGCCAGTGCGTGTACGGGTGTCCCACCGACGCCAAACGCAGCAGCAATGTCAGCTGGGTGCCGCGTGCGCTCGAGGCCGGGGCGCAGCTGTACACCGGGCTCAGCGTCACCCGGATCCTGATGGACGACCGGCGGGCGGTGGGGGTGCTGGCCGAGGGGCAGGACACGCACGGGGCGCCGCGCGCGCTGGAGATCCGGGCGCGGGCGGTGGTGGTGGCGACCGGCACGCTCATGACGCCACTGCTGTTGCGCCGCAACGGTATCGACCTGCCCGCGCTGGGCCGCAACCTGTCGGTGCACCCGTCGCTGGGCGCGGTGGCGATGATGGCCGAGCCCGGGACGCCGTGGGAGGCGATTCCGCAGGGCTATCACGTGCACGGGCTGGGTGATGAGCTGTGCACCTTCGAAGGGGTGTCCATTCCGCCGCAGTTCGCGGCCGGGGTGCTGCCGTTCCACGGCGCGCGCCTGACCGAGTGGATAAACCGCTGGGCGCACACCGAGCAGTTCGGGGCCATGGTCCGCGACACCGGGGTGGGCAGCGTGGGTATCGGGCCGGGCGGGCGCACCCTGATCCGCTACAGCGTGACCCCGCGCGTGCTGGCCGCGCTCCAGCACGCGTGCGCGGGGCTGGCGGAGCTGTTCCTGCACGGCGGCGCGCAGGCGGTGGCCCTGCCGATCGCGGGGATGCCGCCGATCCGCACCCTCGAGCAGGCGCGGGCGGTGGCCGAGACCTCGCTCGGGGCGCGGCGATTCCGGATGATGGGACCGCATCCGCTGGGTACCGCGCGCATGGGGGCCGACGCGCGCACGGCGGTGGTGGACTTCGAGCATCGGGTCTTCGGTACCAGCGGGCTGTACATCGCCGATGGTTCGGTGGTGCCGACCTCGCTGGGGGTCAACCCCCAGGTAACCATCATGGCCATGGCGTTGCGGGCGGCCGAGGCGATCGCGGCCGATCTGCGGTGAGCGGCAATCGATTCCGGGGCTGGCGCCGATACCCCCGATCTTGGTACACCTGGGGGGAGACAACGGGGTGATCCGACTCGGTTCGCCAGACAGGGGCCCATCGTGAATTCCAGAGCCGAACTCGAGCGTGAACTGGGCGGGCCCGTGGCCGCCCTGGACGGACTCACCGAGGCCGAGACCGCTGATCTGCTCGAGATCTTCCGCCGGGCCCAGCGCACCGAGGCCGCGGACATGGTCGAGGCGGTGGACAAGACCGTGGGCGCGCTGCCGTGGCCGTTGAGCACCGCGGCCAAGAAGATCATGTTCGGGAACAAGCTCGGATGAGCGACCTGCTCACCCGGGCGCAGCTCACCCTGCTCTCGCGGACCCTGCACGTGCCGGTCGAACGGCTCGAGCATCTCGGGAAACTGGGTGCGGCGCGGCTGCACGAACTCCAGGAGAGTACGGCCCGGGTCATGTTCGACCGGCACGCCGCGGTGTTCTCGCGCCTGACGCTGCTGGTGCCGATCGTGCCGCTGAGCATCTCGATTCCGCTGGTGCAGCGGGTGGTTCCGCCGGTGATGGCCGGGCGCGCGGCCGGTGCGCTCGGGGTCGAGCACCCGCGCAAGGCCGTCGAGGCGACCACGCTGCTCGAGCCCGGCTACGCCGCGCAGGCCGCGCCGTTCATGGATCCGCACGCGGTGGGCAGGCTCGCCGAGATCGCACCTGCCGCGCCGGTGGTGGCGATCGTGAACGAGATCCTGCGTCGCGGGGACTACGTGACGGCCGGGCCGTTCCTGGCCTATGCCACACCGGAATTGATCCGCGCGGTGGAACTGGGTGTGCACGATGACGAGGGGTTGATCCGCTCGGCGTCGTACGCCTATTCCGGGGAGAGCATCTCGCTGATCGTGCGCCAGCTGCTGGCCGGCACCGAGCGGCGCATTCCGCGACTGCTGGGCGCGGTGGTGCACGGCTCGCCGGAATTGCGGCTCGCGGCGCTGTCGGTGTTCGCGCGCTGCGACGCCGACGTGGCCGCGGGGATCGGGGACGCGCTGGTCGAGGTGGCCTCGGCCGCGGAGATCGAGGCCCTGTTCCGGACGTTCCTGGACGCGGGCGCGGCGCCCGAGACACTGCGGTTCGTCGGGAATTTCGGTGCGGGCGCGGCGGATTCGATCGCGGGCAACGCGGTGTTCGCCGATCCGGCGGTGTTCGAGACGCTGACCACCGCGCTCTCGGACGGTCCCGAGGCGGGCGCGTGGCGCGGGCTGTTCACACTGGCCGGGCGGGCGGACGGGGCGGCCCGGCGCGTGGGCGGGACGATCTCCCACTTCGCGCCGGCGACGCTGACCGGGGTGGCCGCGACGCTCACCACCGCGGGGTTGTGGCCGGAGCTGGTGCGGGTGCTGGCCGCGGCCGAACCCGACGCCCAGTCCCGGATCGGGGAGGTCTTCTCGGCCCTGCCCGATGCCGACCGCGCGGACCTCGAGCGGAGTCTGGCCGCCGCCGGCTCGGACGAGGCGCTGACCGCGTTCACCGCCACCCTGCGCCTGCCCCGATGAGAACCATCCGGATAGCCGAGGTCGGAAAGCGCTCCGGGCGAGCGTGATTCGGCTCGCAGGCCCTGACCGATCGCCGTGTCCCCGCGGCGGCGGTCCGGATCCGTAGGCTGCACGAGCGCGAATCGCGGTGTGCGCGCCGGGCCGGGTCGCCGGGGCACGCTCGCGCGTCCGGATGCACATACGCGGTGGTTCGGGCTCCGGGGCGGGCCGTGCGGGTTCGTCGCGCGCGCCGCCGGTCACGATCGCCACGGCCGGTTCCGGAGTGCGCCGGATTGTGTACCGGGCCGAATGAGCCTGGTGGTCAGGCCAACTCCTCGACGACGCGTTCGAAAGCCGAGGCGCCGTTGCCCGCGGCGATCTGCTTGTCTACCAGGGCGCTCAGGGGTGCGATCAAGGTGGCGTCGACGCCGGCGTCGGTCGCCGAGCGGGTGATGGCATCGAGGGCGGACTTCTGGAAGGCCAGGTGCTGGACCTCGGCGGTGTAGTCGCCGGAGTCGATCACGCGGGCGAACTCGGGCAGGCTCTGGGTCATGGCGGTGACCCACGGGACGGCGCGGGCGGCGAAGTCGGTGGCGGTGAAACCGGCGGTGCGGGCCATGGCGGTGCCTTGGAAGAAGCCCGCGAACATCAGGTACATGCCGGCCAGCAGGGCGAAGTCGAGTTGGGCGGCGGTGCCGGGGTCGGTGTCGAAGTACTCGGCGGAGCCGAAGAGTTCGACCAGGGGGCGGTGGGTGTCGAACACCGTGCGCGAACCGCTGTAGAGCAGCGCCGAGGCGGGGGTGCCGATCATGGGCGGGACGGCCATGATGCCGCCGTCGAGGAAGTCGATGCCGTGGGTGGCGGCCCAGCGCGCGAGCTCGCGGGACTCCTCGGGCGAGGTGCTGGTGAGGTTGACCCACCGGCGGCCGGACAGGGTGTGCGCGATGGGGTCCAGGGTGTCGTGGATCGAGGCGTGATCGAGCAGCACGGTGATCAGCAGTCCCTCGTGCCGCACCGCGTCGGCCGGGGTGCTCGCGCCGTGCGCGCCCGCGGCCACGAGGTCGGTGTCGCGGCCGGGGCTGCGGTTCCAGACCGTGGTCGCGACACCGGCTTTCACCAGGGTCTGGGCCAGGGCCCGGCCCATCGCGCCGAGGCCCAGGACGGTGGCGGGTCCGAGCGGGGTGTTCGTCATGGCGGGAGCGCTCCTTCGCGGGTCGCCGCCGTCGGGAGCGGCGGGCTGGAATCGAGCGTGCCGGTGTGCGCGTTGGGCGACAAGTACGCACTATGTTCGAGGGATACGCACCGAAAGGTGAGTATCGAGCCAGTGAGGGTGAGCGATGGGCGAGAAGAGATACGGGCCATACTTCTGCGGGATCGACGCGGCCATGGATGTGCTGGGCGGGAAGTGGAAGTCGCTCATTCTCTGGGAGCTCGACGCGCACGGGTCGCGGCGGTTCGGGCAGTTGCGGCGCGCGCTGCCCGGGGTGTCGGAGAAGATGCTGACCCAGCATCTGCGCGAACTCGAGCAGGACGGTGTGGTGCATCGCGAGATCTACGCCGAAGTTCCGCCGCGCGTGGAGTATTCGCTGACCGAGGAGGGCGCGGCGCTCAACGCGGCGCTGGCCCCGCTGGGTGCGTGGGGCAAGCGCCGCATCGAGCGCATCGGGGCCGAGCGGGTGCACGCGCCGGTGTGAGCCGGACACCGTGTCCGGGCGCGGGCCGGCGGGTGCGCCTACCGGGATGAACCGCGATGGCGCGGACCGCGGGCTCGGATCAGGAATTGGCGGCGGCGTGCTGTCCGGCGACGCGGCCGAACGCCAGGGCGTCGGCGATGTGGAAGCCGCCGTCCTTGCAGCGGGAGTAGGTGGAGCTGACGTTGCCCGCGGCGTAGAGCCCGGGGATGGGGGCGCCGAAAGGGTCCAGAACGCGGGCGTTTTCGTCGCGGCGGGGTCCGCCGTTGCTCCAGCCGAGCAGGGGTGCGGAGGCGAAGGCGTAGTAGGGGGCCTCGGTCAGGGGGATCAGGGTGCGGGGGTGGCGGCCGAACTCGGGATCGTGGCCCGCGGCGCAGGCGGCGTTGTAGCGCTCGACGGTGTCGGTGAGGGCCGCGGGGTCCAGGCCGATCAGGGTCGCGAGTTCGGCGAGGGTGTCCGCGCGCTGGATCCAGCCCCTATCGATTTCGGCGGTGTTGTCCGCGCTCCAGTCGTAGCCTTCGATCTGCTGGGCCCAGCTCACCGCGAGCACGTCGCGGCCGGGGACGATCGGGCCCGCGCGCCGGGTGTTCTCGTCGAACAGGATGTGCATGGGTTCTACGGGGAACAGCTGGTAGCTGCCGTGCACGCGGGCGTGGCCGTGGCCCAGGGCGACGGTTTCGTTGCAGCAGCGGCGGCCGTCGCGGCCGAGGTAGAGGTAGCCGCGCGCGTGCGGGAACGCGGTGTAGAAGCCCGCGGTGTAGCCGGGGGCGCGCAGTCCGGGCAGGGTCATCATGTTGGACATGTGCCACAGGTCCGCGCCGGCCTTCATGGCCATGCGGTGGCCGTCGCCGGTGGCGGCGGGGGTGCCCCACACGACCGGGTCGGGCAGGCCCAGGTGGTCGCGGACCATGTCCGGGTCGGCTTCGAATCCGCCGGTGGCCAGGACGATTCCACGCCGGGCGCGCACGCGCAGGGTGCCGTCGGCGGTGTCGGCGAGGACGCCGGTGACCGTCCCGTCGGCCACGACGAGCTCGCGGGCGGGGGTGGCGAGGCGGACCTCGATGCCGCGGGCGCGCACCGCCTCGGACAGTGCGGCCCACAGCTTTCCGCCGCCCATGACGCCCTCGACGCCGATCCAGCCGCGCATGACGTCGCTGCCGTCGAGGTCGGGATACTCCGGCGGCGCGGGCACGGCCAGGCCGACCTCGATGCCGAGCGCGCGCATCCAGTCGGAGTTGCGGGCGGTTTCGGCGGCCCAGGTCCGCACCACCGGTTCGGGGATCGGCAGGCCGGCGCTGAGGCTGCGCAGGTAGACCGCGGCGCGGTCGGGATCCTGGTTGTCGAACCACACCGCGCCCGAGACCCGGGTGCTGCCGCCCGCGTGGTCGGCGGCCATCTTCTCCAGGATCAGTACCCGTGCGCCGGCGTCGTGGGCGGCGATCGCGGCGGCGCAGCCCGCGCCGCCGAATCCCACCACCACGACGTCGGTGTCGATATCCCATTGCGTCTCGGTCATGACCGCGTCGTCCTTCCGTTGGCCCCGGCTGCGAACGGAACCAGCCCGCGCCCGGACCGGATAACGTCAGTCCCGCTGACCGGGACCCGGCCGCGAGCGCGCTGTCGCTCCGGTATCCAAAAACGCTCTGGCACACTGGATATCCAGGGGAACTTCGATCGGAAGGGTCGTCGCGCCGCATGCATGTCGTACTCGTGGGACCGCCGGGCGCGGGCAAGGGCACCCAGGCCCGGGGCGTGAGCGCGGCGCTGGGCGTGCCGCACGTGTCCACCGGCGATCTGCTGCGCGCCCTGGCCGAGCAGCCCACCGAGCTGGGTCGTGAGCTGCGCGCGACCCTGGCCGGCGGCGCCCTGGTTCCGGACGCCGTCACCAACGAGATCGTGCGCGCCCGCCTGGCCGAACCCGACGCCCGGGCGGGGTCGCTGCTGGACGGCTACCCCCGCAACCGCGCCCAGGCGCGCGCCCTGGACACCGCCCTGGCCGCCCACGGTCGCGCACTGGATCGCGTCCTGGAACTGCGCCTGGACGACGAGCTCGCCCTGACCCGCCTGCTGGCGCGCGGGCGCGCCGACGACACCGAGGCGGTGATCCGCCACCGCCAGCACCTGTACCGCACCCAGACCGAACCCGTTCTCGCGCATTACGCGGGCAAGGTGGTCACAATCGACGCCGACGGGAGCGTCGAGGAGGTCGCCGAGCGTGCCCTGCGGGCCCTGCGCGAGCGGTAGAGATCCCGGGCGCATGTTCACCGATTCGCGAAGGCGAAGGAAACCCCGAACGTCCCTGGCGGGCCGGGTGGCGTGATAGCCCGGTGGATGCTCACGCCGCACGACGCAGGGTGTGCCGGATCCACCGGGCCGGTTGCTGTGCGAGTGATCGTGAATCATGCTGCGGCCCCGGGTGATCGGGTGCGTGGGCTGCGGGCGGCTCGGCCGGGATCCGGGTGGGCGGAACGGTCGGTGTACACCCTGCACGGGGGAACCGGGGCCGGTGTTGTGACAGGTCAGCACCGGCCGGCTTTTTGCGATTTTTGCGATATTCCCACCTCTATGATGGGCGGTCGATCGCGGGGCGCCCGGTCGTGTCGCCGGAGAAAAGGGGAACGCATGTCCGCCACCGACGAGGTCGGCTGCCAGGGGAGACCGACGAACCGGACCGGCCTATGACCGATCTGGTGACCGGCGCCCAGCTGGCGCTGCTCGCGCGAACCCTGCGCGTTCCGGTCGAGCGCATCGCGCACCTGGAACGACTGGGCGCGCACCGGCTGCACGAGTTGCAGCAGCGAATGTCGGGCACGCTGTTCGATCAGCACGCGCCGATGTTCGAGCGCATCAGCGCGCTGGTGCCCATCGTGCCGCTGAGCATCTCCCTGCCCATCGTGCAGCGCGTGGTGCCCCCGGCGATGACCGGGCGCGCGGCGGGCGCGGTCGGGGTGCTGCATCGCAAGAAGGCGATCGACGCGCTGCTGCGCCTGAATGTCTCCTACGCCGCGGACTGCGCGCCGTATCTGGATCCGCGCACGGTCGGCCAGCTCGCCGACGACGCCCCGCCGGGGCCGGTGATCGAGATCGTGAACGAGTTGCTGCGCCGTCGCGACTACGTGACCGCGGGCCCGTTCCTGGCCTATGCCACCCCGGAGCTGATCGACGCGGTCGAGAGCGGGGTGCACGACGACGAGGGCGTGATCCGCTCGGCGTCCTACGCCTATTCCGGGGAGAGCATCAGCGCGATTGTGCGCCAACTGCTTTCGGGTCCGGGCGGGCGGATTCCACGACTGCTGAGCACGGTCGTCGACGGGTCCAAGGAGCTGCGGCTGGCGGCGCTGTCGGTGTTCGCGCGCTGCGCGCCCGACGTGGTCGCCGCGGTGGGGGACATTCTGTTCGAGGTCGCCCCGCCCTCGGCGATCGGCGATCTGGTCACCACCTACATCCACGCCGGGGCCACCGAGGACATGCTGCGGTTCATCGGCCAGCTGAGCCCGCAGGCGCTGACCAAACTGGCCTTCAACCCGGTGCTGGCCGAGACCGCGGAGACCCTGGTGGCCGCCGTGGACGGCACCAGCGAGCTGGGCCTGTGGCGCGGGGTCCTGGAACCGCTGGCCCGCACCCCCGCCGAGGTGCGCCGGCGCGCCGCGCGGCGCCTGGTCGAGCTCGACACCCCGACCCTGATCATGCTGCCCGCCATCGCGCAGGCCGCGCGCCTGTGGGCGCCGCTGCTGTGGGTGCTCGCGGCCGCCGACGTGGATGTGCAGGCGCGGATCGCCGACCTGTGGGCCACCGCCACCCGCCTCGAGATCCCGCTGCTCGAACGGCGCATCGCCGATCAACACCTGGAGTCGCAGCTGACCACCCTCACCGCGACGCTGCGCCTGCTGCGCTGAGGCCCGCGACCCGGAACCGCTTGCGCCAGGGCTGATTCGAATCGGGTCCGGGTGCGATCACCTGGGCCGCACGGGTGTGCGCGCCGCGCCGGGAGTCCGCGGCCGCGCGCGGAGGTGGTAGGAAAGGAGACGTGTCCGAAACTGGCGAACCTCGCGCATCCCGTGCCGTCTCCGAGGTTGTCGACCTGGTCAGCACGCTGATCAGGTTCGACACCTCCAACACCGGCGAATTGGAGACCACCAAGGGCGAGCGCGAGTGCGCGCTCTGGGTGGCCGAGCAACTGGAGCAGGCCGGCTACACCACCGAGTACGTCGAGTCCGGGGCGCCGGGGCGCGGCAACGTGTTCGCGCGGTTGGCCGGCGCGGATTCGAGCCGGGGCGCGCTGCTGATGCACGGGCACCTGGACGTGGTGCCCGCCCAGGCCGCGGACTGGAGTGTGCACCCGTTCTCCGGGGCGATCCAGGACGGTTACGTGTGGGGCCGCGGCGCGGTCGACATGAAGGACATGTGCGGGATGATGCTGGCGGTGGCCCGCCAGTTCAAGATCGAGGGCACGGTGCCCCCGCGCGATATCGTGTTCGCGTTCCTGGCCGATGAGGAGAACGGCGGCAAGTGGGGCTCGCACTGGCTGGTGGACAATCGCCCCGACCTGTTCGAGGGGATCACCGAGGCGGTCGGTGAGGTCGGCGGTTTCTCGCTGACCGTGCCGCGCCCGGACGGCACCGAACGCCGGCTGTATCTGGTGGAGACCGCGGAGAAGGGGCTGGGCTGGATGCGCTTGCGCGCCAAGGCCCGTGCCGGGCACGGTTCGTTCCTGCACGAGGACAACGCGGTGACCATCCTGGCCCAGGCGGTCGCGCGACTGGGCACGCACACCTTCCCGCTGGTGGTCTCGGATTCGGTCGCGGAGTTCCTGGCCGCGGTGCAGCAGGAGTCCGGTATCGAATTCGATCCCTCCAGCCCCGACATCGAGGGCCAGCTGGCCAAGCTGGGCACGATCTCGCGCATCATCGGCGCGACGCTGCGCGACACCGCGAATCCGACCATGCTGGCGGCCGGATACAAGGCCAACGTCATTCCCCAGACCGCCGAGGCCGTGGTCGACTGCCGGGTGGTGCCGGGCCGCCAGGCCGAGTTCGAGAAGGAGGTCGACGCGCTGATCGGCCCCGATGTCGAGCGCGAGTGGATCACCAAACTCGATTCCTACGAGACCACCTTCGACGGGCATCTGGTGGACGCCATGAACGACGCCATCCTCGCCCACGACCCCAACGGTCGCACCGTGCCCTATATGCTCTCCGGCGGTACCGACGCGAAAGCGTTCGCGCGCTTGGGCATTCGCTGCTTCGGCTTCGCCCCGCTGCAGCTGCCGCCGGAACTGGATTTCACCGCGCTGTTCCACGGGGTGGATGAGCGGGTGCCGGTGGAGTCGCTCGAGTTCGGGGCGAGCGTGCTCGAACACTTCCTGCTGAACTGCTGACCCGTCGCACCCGCCGTCATCGAAAGGACCTGTCGTGCCCGATTATTCGTACAACCCCTACGCCGCGCTGCCGCAGCTGCCGGAGTTCACCGTGACCTCCACCGACATCACCGAGGGGCAGGCGCTGCACCTGGATCAGGTCAGCGCGCTGGGCGGGGCCGGGGGCAAGGACATCTCCCCGCAGCTGAGCTGGTCCGGATTCCCGGCCGAGACCAAGAGTTTCGCGGTCACCGTGTTCGATCCCGACGCCCCGACCGCCTCGGGTTTCTGGCACTGGGTGGTGGCCAACATCCCGGCGACCACCACGAGCCTCGAGACCGGGCAGGGCAGCAAGGGCGGTGTGCTGCCCGCGGGCGCGGTCACCCTGGGCAACGACGCGGGCCTGACCGAGTACACCGGCGCGTTCCCGCCGGCCGGACACGGCGCGCACCGCTATTTCGTGGTCGTGCACGCGGTCGGGGTGGAGCGGCTCGAAGTCGACGAGAACGCCTCCCCGGCGTACCTGGGGTTCAATCTGTTCATGAACGCGATCGGGCGCGCGACGCTGATCGGCACGCACGAACAGCTCTGAGCAGACCCCGGACATGGCTGTGGCCCTGGAGTCGACGCTCCAGGGCCACAGCGGTTCACCCGACGATCAGGGGTCCCGGATCAGGACAGGTTGATCACGTTGTCCGGGGCGGGGGTGGTGTAGAGCGCGGCGATCTCGGCCGCGTACTTGGTGGTGATGGGGTTGCGCTTGAGCTTGAGGGTGGGGGTGAGCTCGTCACCGCCGGGATCCCAGCCCGCGTCCAGCACCACGAAGCGCTTGATCTGCTCCACGCGCGAGAGTTTGGCGTTGGCGGCGGTGACCGCGGCCTTGATCTCCTCGACGATCTCCGGGTGCTGCGAGAGCGCCTTCAGATCGGCGTCGGGGGTGCCCAGGGCCTTGGCCCGCACGACCGCGGTGTCGGGGTCCAGGACCACCAGCGCGGCGATGTAGGGCTTGGCGTCGCCGATGGCCACGATCTGCCCGATCAGCGAGGACTGCGCCTTGACGCTGTTCTCGATGTTGGTGGGAGACAGGTTCTTTCCCGCCTCGCTGATGATCAGTTCCTTCTTGCGGTCGACGATGGAGATGTAGCCGTCACCGTCGATGGTGGCCACGTCGCCGGTGTGCAGCCAGCCGTCGGAATCGATGGCCTCGGCGGTCTTGTCGGGCATCTTGCGGTAGCCGTGGGTGACGATGTCGCCCTTGATCAGCAGTTCGCCGTCCTCGCCCAGGCGGACTTCCACCCCTTCCATGGGGATGCCGACGGTGCCGGGCTTGGGCTTGTTGAGCGGGGTGTAGGTGCCCACGCCCGAGGTCTCGGACATGCCCCACACCTCGGTGACGGTGAAGCCGAGGCCGAGCATGTACTCGAGGGTCTCGGGCGGGATGGCCGCGGCGCCGGAGGCGGCGACCTTGAGTTCGTCGAAGCCCAGGGCGTGGCGCAGCTTGCCGAGCACGAGGGCGTCGGCGAGCTTGTGCTGGACGTTGAGCAGCGGGCCGCGCCCGGTGCCGGCGAGGTCCGCGCGCGCGGCCTGCACACCGACGCCGATGGCCCAGTTGGCCAGGGACTTCTTGACCGGGCTGGGCTCGGTGGCGAGTTTGGCGTCGATGCCGGCCTTGATCTTCTGCCACACGCGCGGCACACCGAAGAACGCGGTGGGGCGGGCGTCGGGCAGGGCGGCGGCGATCTCGCGCGGGTCGGGCACGGTGGTCATCTGCACGCCGGTGAACAGGTTGGCGCAGTGGCCCGAAATGCGGTCTGCCACATGGGCGGCGGGCAGGTAGGACACCGAGCGGTCGTCCAGGCCCACGGTGAGCGGGCCGGTGACCAGTCCGGCGATCTGGGCGACCACGTTGCGGTGGGTCAGCTCCACGCCCTTGGACGGGCCGGTGGTGCCCGAGGTGTAGATCAGGGTGGCGATGTCGTCGGCCTTGACGGCCTTCCAGGCGGCGTCGAAGTCGAAGTCGGCGGCGGGCGCGGCTTCCACCTCGGCCAGGGTGACGGTGCCCGCGGCGCTGCCTTCGACCAGGACGATGTGCTCGAGCTCGACCCCGGCGCCGCGGACCGCGTCCAGGAACGCGGGTTCGGTGATGACGACCTTGTTCCCGGCGTTGGTGAACAGGTGCGCGATCTGCTCGGCGGAGGAGGTGTTGTAGATCGAGAACGGGGTGGCGCCCAGGTGCAGGGCGGCGGTGTCGACCAGGTTGAACTCGGGCCGGTTGGTGAGCATGATCCCGACGGTGTCACCGTGCGATACGCCCAGTCCGGCAAGTCCGGCCGCGATGGTGCGTACGTGTTCCCCGTACTGCGCCCACGTGATCTCCGTGGTGCCGCCCACCGTCCGCAGTGCCACCTGTTCGGGGCGCAGGGTGAGCGTTTCCTGGAACGCCTCCGGAATCGTGAAGACCGTTTTGCCCGATTTGTGCGGATAACCGATGTCTGTCGTCATAGCCCTTTTCCGATTGCCTCTCGCTTCACCCGCCACACGCGCACCCCATCCGACCTGCGCGAACTCCGGCGTTTCGATGAACGAGAAGTACCTCACGCGATGGCGCGACGCCCTGTGTGTGGCGCGGCTCACTCATCGTAGCCAGAAAATCGCAGCTGTGTCTCGCGCTACAGCACCCCGGCCCAAAATCGGGCATATCGGACATGAACGTCCGGTGGCGAGCACCCCGTCGCGCCCGCCCGCGCGCGCTCGGCCGCCCCGCCGTCCACCGCGGCGGCCCCGGGCCTAGGCTGATCCCAGCCCGGCAGTGACCTACGGCACAGGGCGGACGGCCCGTGTCGCCCACCGTTCGAATGGAGAACCGTGTTCGCCCTGCTCGAGCCGCCCGCGTCGGGCGGGCGCCGGCTCGACCGGCTGACCCGCGCGCTGCGTGCGCGCACCGCCGGCCACCGGGTCCCGCCGACCCCGGACCTGTCCCCGGGGACCGAGCATCCGCTCACCCGGGCGGGGCGCGAGCTGCGGGTGCAGGTGCTGGAACTGGCGGACCCCGATGACGGCGGGCACGTGCTGGTGTTCGGCGCGATCACCGAGAACTGCCTGGTGCGCCTGCACTCGGCGTGCCTGTACGGGGACGCGCTGGGCTCGCAGGACTGCGACTGCGGACCCGAACTGGATCGGGCCCTGGATCTGATCCAGGACGAGGGTTCGGGTGTGCTGGTGTATCTGCGGCAGGAGGGCCGGGGCGCGGGGCTGCTCACCAAGGCGCGGGGCCTGCGCCTGAGCGAGGAGCGCGGGGTGGACACCTTCACCGCCTACCGGCTGCTGGGGGTCGAGCCCGATCCGCGGCGGTATACCCCCGCCGCGGAAAGCCTGCTCGCACTGGGGCTTTCCTCGGTGCGGCTGCTGACGAACAATCCGCGCAAGGTGCGCGAACTCGAGGCCGCGGGCCTGGCGGTGACGATGGTGGGACTGCATCCGCCCCCGGGCAGCGCGCGCGCGGCCCGGTATCTGGCCGCGAAACGGCGCCGGGCCGGGCATCGGCTGCCGCTGCACTATCGATCGCGCACGCTGATCCCGGTCCTGGCGCTGGGTGTGGCGGGCGGCGGGATCGCGGTGGGGTGCGCCGGGTTGGTGGCGCTGGGGGCTGGTGTGACGCTGGCGGGCTGTGCGATCGCGGTGATCGCCCGGACCGGGTAGGGCTCGATCACCGTGCGGGGCGCAGGGATTCGGCGTCGCGGTCGATGCCGTGCGCGTAGGCGGCGGCGATCGCGGTGACCGCGGGCATCGACCCCGGGATGTCCAGGGCCGAGTGCCGGGCCACGATCGCCGCGGTGGCCCAGGCGAAGTCCTCGTCGGTCAGGGTGCCGCCCGCGCGGATCGAGCGGTAGGCCAGCGCGGCCGAGAACGCCGAGCACGCGCCCGCCGCGCCCGCGCCCGCGACGGCGCCGAAGTGCGAGATGGTCAGCTCGCGCCGGTGTGCGCGGGTGACGGTGCAGCGCGATCCCTCGATCGCGCAGACCGCGTTCACCCCCAGGTGCAACAGTCGTTCGGTGGTGTCCCCGGCGCGCCCGCCCGGCCACAGCGCGGCCACCTCGCCGCGGGTGCCGATCACGCAGTCCACCGCGTCCAGGCGCAGGTGCAGGTGCTTGGGCAGCACGGTGGGCGGGGAGACGTTCAGGAACACGCGCGGGCGGGTGGGCATGCGCCGCACCAGATCCAGGACGTGGCTGACGATCTCGCCGGACTGTTCCAGGGTCACCAGCACCGCGTCGCACGAGTGCACGGCCTGGCGGATCGCGGCGCTGGCGAGGTCGTGCGCGCTCAGGCCGATGCGGTCCTGTTTGAACGCGATGGTCGCCGATTCACCGCTGAGCAGCATGAGCACGGTGGCCACGGGGGTCCGCACGCCGGGCACGACCTTGATCAGGCTGGTGTCGATGCGCTGGCGGCGCAGGTAGTCCAGCACGGTGCGCCCGTCGGGGTCGTCGCCGATGGCGGTGATCAGCCGGGCGTCCAGGCCGAGGCGGGCCAGGGCCACCGCGCGGTTGAGGCCCTTGCCGCCGGGGTGGCGCTGGAAGTCGCCCCACACCGAGGTGCCCAGGGCAGGTATGCGTTCCACGACGTTGATCTGGTCGATGGCGGCGTCGCCGATGATCGCGACCGACCCGTGCGGGGGTGCGCCGGCGGCGGGGTCGGGCAGGGCTTGGGTGTCGAAGACCGAGGCGCCGGACAGGCGCGCGGCGAGCGCGGTGACCGCGTGTTGCCCGCGCAGGCCGCGCAGGGTTCGCACCGAGGGGGCGGGCGGGGGGTCGGCGACCCCGAGCGCGGCGTGCAGTTCGCGCCAGTGCGCGGCCAGGTAGGTGCGGCGCTCGGCCAGGTCCGGGGCGTACAGCAGGGCGGGTTCGATGCCGTGGACGCGGTGCTCGCGCAGCAGGCCCAGGCTCAGTTCGGCGTCGACCACCACGCGTTCGCTGGGGGGCATCTGGCGGGCCAGCAGGGCGACGGCGCCGAGCAGGGCGGGGGCGTCGGGCAGGTTCGTCAGGTGCGCGTAGCGGCGCACGGCGGGTAGCTCGAACAGTGGCGCGACGTCGACTTCGGTGCGGCGCAGGCGATCCAGGCTCAGGCCCGAGCGTTTGCGCAGGCGCATCAGGACATCGCGCACCGCGAGGGTGCCGGCGTCCTGCGGGGGCGCCACGGCCTCCGGGCCGGATACTCGACGATCGACCATTGGCAACCCACGGTAGCGCGTGCCGGTCAGGCAATCGGCCGGACGAGTCTGTCAATTCCGTTCTACGATACGGCGTTTGCCGCGACGCGACGGCGTTTGGCACGCACCCGCGCGGGTCGCGGCGACGGTCACGCCGGTGCGTGGGGCGTCCGGTGGCGGTCGGCGGTAGCGTGATCGAGTTTTCATGATCGATTTCCCGCCGGGCGCCCGCGGCGCGCTTCGGCCGCGGGCGCGGATTCGACCGTCTTTTCACCGATTTCGCTTCCCCGGTGGGCGAAATTAGCAAACTACGCTACCGCCGGTCATGTTTTGCAGACAAAGGAAACGTCAATTCCCTTGTGGTAGTGGCAAATGCCGGGCACGAGCGGCAAATGCCATACTGGTGTCGGCGAAATATCGCCTCCGCCAGACTGTTCGGGAGGTTCTGGTGCAACCAGCGCGTGTACCGTTTCGACCATCGCGGCGAGCCGGGCGGGGGCGCCACGAGCGGAGCAGTACGACGCACAGCCGGGGGCGGCGGGGCGGGGTCGTCGTGATCTACGAGAGCAGCCGGTCGATCACCGGCAGCCGCAGCCAGGAGTGGGTGCGCGACACGCACGCGGGCCGGAACCGGCACGGAAGCCGATCCGGTGGCCGGGACAGCGATTCACGCGCGCGCGGGCGGGGGCCAGGACTCGCCCGGCCGAGATGTGCGCCGGGCCCGGGGAACCCGGGGGCGCGGCCGAGACGTTGGCACAGGAATTGGGAACCACGGTGAAACAGGTCATGGCGGTACCGCATCGGCGGATGATGGAGCGGGGCAGAGCGTGACCCGATTCTTTTTCCGGTCGGCGGACGGACCACCGGCGCCCTCATCGACGAGGGCGCGCCGGGGGTGGCGTTTGCGTGCCGGTCGGCGTGGCATCCGGGAGGAACTCGGAAAAGAGTCAGTGAAAAAAGTACGGAATACCCTCCGGGCATTCCGACAATTCGGGCGGGAGTGGACCATTGATGAAATACCGACCGCCCGGCACTCGATGAGTGACATACCAGAGACGACGCGACCGAAACGATCGGCCGCCGCGCTCGCGCACACGGCCCAGGGAGGACCCCGCTGTGACAATCGCTATCACCCACCGGGCGATGACAAGTGACATCACCCCCGAATTCGCCATTCGCGGTAAAGGCGAACAACTCTGGTCACTGAGCTGGCTGCCCGCTCAGACCCTGACCCGCGAACAGGCCCGCGCGGGAATGGAATTGGACGAGATCCTGTCCGACCCGGATGTGGTTTTCGACGACGACGCCCACTGCGAGGCCGCCGATCGCGCCGCGGCCCTGGGCATTCTGGTCGAGCACGCGGTCATCATGCTCGCCCAGCGCATGGCCGAACGTACCCACCCGCGCGCGGCCACCGCTCGCCCCGAGGACGTCGGCCCGGCCGAGGCGGTGATGGCCGGCTGGTACAGCACCCCGGCCCCGCGCACGCCCGCCGCCTCCGGCGCGCGGTCGCGGCATCTGTGGGCGTGAGGGCGATCAGGTGCGGGTGGTGTGTCCCGCGCCGACCGCCTCGGACAGGGTGGCGTACCCGTGCGCGCGCAGCTTGGCGGCCAGTCCGCGATGAATGCGGCGCGCCCAGAACGGCCCGCCGTAGATGAATCCGGTGTAGCCCTGCAGCAGCGAGGCCCCGGCCAGGATGCGTTCGAAGGCCTGGTCGGCGGTTTCGATTCCGCCGACCGAGATCAGCACGAGGCGATCGCCGACGCGCGCGTACAACCGGCGCAGTACCTCGAGCGAGCGGTCGGCCACCGGCGCCCCGGACAGTCCGCCCGCCCCGAGCGCGGCCACGGCCTCGGCGTCGGTGTTCAGCCCGTCGCGGCGAATGGTGGTGTTGGTGGCCACGATTCCGGCCAGCCCGAGTTCGACCGCGAGGTCGGCGACCGCGTCGATGTCCTCGTCGCTCAGATCGGGGGCGATCTTGACCAGCACCGGCACCGACACGCTGTCCAGGACCGCGCGCAGCAGCGGGCGCAGCGAGGCCACCGCCTGCAGGTCGCGCAGGCCCGGGGTGTTGGGGGAGCTGACGTTCACGACCACGAAGTCCGCGAGCGGGCCCAGGAGTTTGGCGCTGATCGCGTAGTCGTCGGCGGCGTCCTCGGGTTCGACGATCTTGGTTTTGCCGATGTTCGCCCCGATCGGCACGCCGCCGGGCCGGCGCCCGGCCAGGTGCGCGGCGGCGGCTTCGGCGCCGTGGTTGTTGAACCCCATGCGGTTGATGAGCGCGCGGTCCGCGGGCAGCCGGAACAGGCGCGGCGCGGGATTGCCGGGCTGGGCCTGGGCGGTGACGGTGCCGATCTCGGCGTAGCCGAAACCCAGTGGGCCCCAGGCGTCGGCGCCCTCGGCGTCCTTGTCGAATCCGGCCGCGAGCCCGAGCGGGGCGGGGAAATCGACCCCGAACACGCGACTGGCCAGCGTGGGTTCTTGCGCGACAAGCAGTTTCGAGGTCAGCCGGCGGCCGGGAGCGAAACGGGTGGCGAGTTTCATGGCACCGAAGGCCAGGTGATGGATGCGCTCGGGAGGGAGCAGGAACATCACCTTGAGCAGCAGGGCGTACAGGCGCTCGGACATGCGGGTTACATCACCGCCTCGGGTGTCGGGGATAGTAGTGAACTCTTTCGCCTGCGCAGCAGGACGCGGCGGCTGCCGTCGGTGTAGGCGCGCACGCGCGATAACTCCCAGCCGCCGAACTCGGCCTGGATGCTCAGGCGCATGGAGGCGGTGACGCGGTTCATCTCCGGGGGCAGGCGCAGGGGTACGTATTCGTACTCGTCGCTGGATTCCTCCCAGCCTGCCGGTAGGTCGCGCGCTGATCGCGCAGATCGTGAGGCCCGAGCCATCACTGCCCTCTCTTCCGCTGGTCCGCGCCGATCCGCTGCAGACCGTCGCCGGTCGCGGATCCCACGAACATGTCACCGGTGCGGTCGTCGATGGTCACCGAGTCGGGCTGGCGCACCGTCGGGTAGCGCCCCACCTCCACCGGTATCCCCGTCGACAGGTCGTAGCCGACGACTTCGTTCTGGCCTGTCAGCGTCACCCACACGGTCTCGGACCGCTGATCGTAGGCGAGTGCGTAGGGCGAAGAGCCTACCGGGAAACGCTGGTGCAGGACCAACGGATCGGCGGTGTAGACCAGCAGTTCGCTGCCCAGGGTGTCGGTGACGATGCGGCGCCCGAAGTGGTCGCCGATCATGTGGGTGGCCCCGTCCCCGGCGCGCAGGGACAGTCCGGGCCGATCCTTGTCGAGGTTGAGTTCGGTGATGATGGTCTGGCGGCGGTCCAGCACGACGATCTGATCGCCGGTGGCGTCGATCTGATCGGCCGAGACCAGGCCCGAAACGCTGTGCCGCACGGTCCCGTCCGGCTTCAGGACCAGGACCTTGCCCGAGCCGAGTCCGGCGACCAGGTCGCCGTCGGCGCGGCGGGCGACCGCGCGCACGTCCCCGTCCACGCGCACCAGGGCGCCGAGTCCGGTCGCCGCCTCCACGCGCAGGACGGCGTCGGGGACCGCGACCAGGATTTCCCCGGGCGCGCCGGGCGCCAGGTCCGCGGCGTTGCCGGGCAGGGTGAGGGTGGTGCGGATACGGTCCGAGCCCGGATCACGCAGGCGCAGTACGTTTCCCGGCTCGATCACCTCGGCCAGGATCCCGGTCTGCGGTTCGCTGAACAGGGCCTCGATGGGGGCGCCGGCCGTCACGGTGCCGGCGGGGGCGGTCGCGGGGACCGGCGCCGCGGCGGGGGTGGGCGGGTCGATGGTGGGCTTGTCGGTGGTGTCCTCGTCCGAGGAGCATCCGGCCAGCAGGGTCAGCACGGCCACGCCCGCGAGGGCCGACCGGATCCAGCCGCGACGGCGCATGCAGCGAACTCCTTACCTGACCGACAAAATCATGCGTGCTCGTTAATCTGACCATGATCCCCGACCCGGGCCGATGGGCGGGGGTGCCGGTGACCGGCGCGCCGTGACGTGGGGCACCCCGGGTCCGTTCCCGCATGACCGGGGTTCCCCGGTTCGCCCGCGGCCAATCCCGGGTACCCGATCCGGGCGGGTCGCATGACATGACATGGGGTTTCGCGGGTGCTGTCGGTGGGCACGGTTACCGTGGAGGGTGCATATGGGCTGGGTCAGGGAGATCTGTTGGTGAGCGAGCACATCCCGGGCGTGCCGGGTTTCGCCGTGGAGGACGTGACCGTGGGCGTGTACGCGCACGGGTTCGGGGTGACCGGTGACGGCCGGTCGTTCGCGTTCCGCACCGTGCGCTCGACCCTGACCCTGGAGATCTACCGGCCCGATCTGGACACCGAGGTGCCCGCGGCCGAAGACGTGGTGGCAGTGGCGGTCACGCGGGTCACCGATATCGATCTCGACGACGAACGCAGTGTGGTGGCGCTGGTGCGCGACCTGATCCCGCAGGCGGCGCCGGTGCCCGCGCCCGGGGAGGGTGTGACCGTGCGCGCGCTGCTGGGGCGCCTGGGCGCGGTGATCGACGGCATGTGAGGGCGCGCCCGCGCGGGCGGGGCTGTGACGCAGAGATCATCGGCGCGGCGCGCGCATGACAGACTGTCGGCAAGCAACCGCAGTTCGAGCCCGAGGATGTTGATGGCCTTTCCACGCACCCCCATCGCCACCGCCGCCGTTGTCCTCGCCGTGCTCGGCGTCGCCGGGTGCGGTGGCGGATCCGGTGACGACGCCTCGGTGGACGCGGCGCGCTCCTCGGCGTACGCGGCGCTGAGTTCGTCGTCCGCGGCCGCGGCGGCCACCAGTGCCGCGCGCCCGCCGATCCCGACCGCGGCGGAGTTGGACGCGCAGATCAAGTCGGCCCTGGATCCGACGCTGCCCGATGCCGAGCGCACCGCGCTGATCGAGGACGGGGAGGCGTTCAAGGACGCGATTCCGGACATGTACAAAGCGCTGCAGGACAATCCGCGCGCGGTGTACGGGGTCAAGGATCCGGTGTTCGACAATCACGACGGCACGCTGACCGCGACGCTGAGCCTGGACAAGGACGGCACCGGCTCCAATGTGCGCACCACGGTGGTGCATTTCGTGAACAAGGACGGGCGCTGGCAGATCTCGCGCACCGATCTGTGCGGCATTCTGCGCTCGGCCGACTATCGCACCAGCGCCTGCGGCTGATGCTCGAATCGGGTTCGCTGCGGTGGGGGCGTTTCATCCACCGGTATCGGTTCGCGGTGTTCGCGGTCTTCGGATTGCTGGTGCTGGCCTCGGGGTTCTACGGGCGTGATCTGGGCGATCACCTGACCCAGGAGGGCTGGTTCGACGAGAGCAGCGAATCGGTGGAGGCCTCCAAGCTCGCCGATTCCACGTTCGGGCGGGACACCGACTCGGATCTGATCGTGCTGTACACCGCCCCGGCGGGGCTGACCGTGGACGACGAGCCGGTGCGCTCGGCGGTGGCCGCGGAGCTCGAGCGCCTGCGCACCGAGTACGGCGAGCAGATCCTGAAGATCGACTCTTATTGGGACGGCCCGCTGATGGGCCAGTTCGCCGATCCCGCGCGCACGCACGCGTTCGCCAGTATCGGGTTGCGCGGTGACGGCGGGACCGACACGGTCGAGAACTACATGGCCGTCAAGGATCACTTCGGCGCGGGCGCACCGGGCGCCGGCCCGGGTGGGACGACGGTGCAGCTGGCGGGGATGCAGCCGGTGGTCGAGGGCATCAACACCGGGATGCAGGACGACATCCTGCGCGCGGAGATCATCGCGTTGCCGATCGTGGCGCTGCTGCTGTATTTCGTGTTCGGCGGGGTGATCGCGGCGCTGCTGCCGGTGCTGATCGGCGGGATGACGATTCTGGGCAGTCTCGGGATCATGCGGATGCTCACGAACTATCTGCAGGTGAACGTGTTCGCCTCGGCGGTGGTGACTTTGGTGAGTTTGGGGTTGGCGATCGACTACGGGTTGTTCGCGGTGACCCGGTTCCGCGAGGAGCTGGCGGCGGGGCGGACGGTGGAGGAGGCGACCGCGCGCACGATCGCCACCGCGGGGCGCACGGTGTTGTTCTCGGCGGCGATCATCGCGGTGAGCCTGGGGGCGTTGTTCATCTACCCGAACGGGGTGCTGCGCTCGGTGCCGCTGGGCGGTATCTCCTCGGTGCTGCTGGCGGCGGTGTTGTCGGTGACCGCGTTGCCCGCGGTGCTCTCGATCGTGGGTGAGCGGATCGATTTCCTGGGCTGGAAACGGTTTTCGAGTCTGCGCAGCGCCGCGCAGATCGATGCCGGGTTCTTCTCGCGGCTGGCGCTGTTCGCGATGCGCAAGCCGTGGCTGGTGATCACCCCGATCGTGTTGATGCTGCTGGCGTTGATCCTGCCGTTCCGCAACATCGAGTTCGGCGGGTTGAGCGAACGCTATCTGGCCTCGGACAACGCCGCGCGGGTGGCGCAGGAGGATTTCGACGCCACGTTCCCGCAGTTCCGGACCGAGCCGTTGAAGCTGGTGGTCACCGGCGCGAACGCCCAGCAGCTCAGCGATATCCGGTACGAGGCCAATCAGGTGGCGGGTCCGTGGATGACGGGTCCGTTCGATCCGGTGGCCCCGAGCAAGGACGCGATCACGGTGCTGGGCAGTGGCCTGGCCGACAAACGCGACGCCGATACGGTGATCGCGGCGCTGCGCGATATCGACACCCCGCCGGGGGTGCGGGCGATGGTGGCCGGGGTGCCCGCGCTCGAGCGGGACAGCATCCTGGGGTTGATCGAGGGGTTGCCGTTGCTGGCGGGGATTCTGATCGCGGCGGCGCTGGCGCTGATGTACGCGGCGTTCGGGTCGATCGTGCTCGCGCTCAAGGCGGTGGCGATGAGCGCGCTGTCGCTGGGGTCGACGCTGGGCATTCTGACGTGGATCTTCGTCGAGGGGCACGGGGCGGGGCTGTTCGATTTCACGCCGGGGCCCTTGATGTTCGCGGTGCTGGTGTTGATCGTGACGGTGTTGTTCGGGCTCTCGACCGATTACGAGGTGTTCCTGCAGTCGCGGATGGCCGAGGCGCGCAAGGACGGGGCGTCCGCGCAGGAGGCGATCCGGTACGGGATCGCGCACACCGGCGGGGTGATCACCTCGGCGGCGGCGATCCTGATCGTGGTGACGGGGGCGTTCGGGTTCTCGGATCTGGTGCTGATGAAGTACATCGCGTACGGGATGATCGCGGCGTTGGTGTTGGACGCCACGGTGATTCGGATGCTGCTCACCCCGGCGGTGCTGAAGCTGGTGTGGAAGTGAGCGCGGTCAAGGCCGGCAATCTGCTGGTGATGTTCGTCCTCGAGCTGACGGTGCTGGGGTCGGCGGCGTTCTGGGGTGCGACGGTGCCCGATCCGGTGCCCGCGCGGATCTTCGCGGCGGTGGCGGCGCCGACGGTGTTCATCGTGGTGTGGTCGTTCTTCGGGGCCGCGGCCGATGCCCGCTATCCGCAGACCGGGTGGCGGCGGGCGCTGCTCGAGCTGGTGTGGTTCGGCGGGGGCGCGGTGGCGCTGGGGTGGGCGTGGACGCCGTGGGCGGGGGTCGCATTGTTCGTGGTGTGGGCGGTCAACGCGGTGTTGCGGGTGGTGTGGGGGCAGGTCGGGCAGGTGCCCTGAGGCCGGGCTCAGATGTCGCCGAACGCCTTGGCGTACTGGATCTTTCCACTGGGCAGCGGGGTGTTCGGGTCCAGGCTCAGGGCCATGAGCGCGTCGTCGGGGACTTCGACGTTCATGGCGATGCCGTGGATAGAGGCGCGGGTGAAGCCGAAGCGCGGGTAGTAGGTGGGATGCCCGAGCACGGTCACGAACGTCTCGCCCTGGGTCTTGGCCGCGGCCAGGCCCGCGCGGGTCAGGGCCTCGCCCATGCCGCGGTTCTGGTGTTCGGGCAGGACCGAGACCGGCGCCAGGCACAGCGCGGGGGTGGCGCCGATGTGGTTGCGGGTCAACAGCACGTGTCCGATGGGGGTGTCGAATTCGTCGACCGCGACCAGGGACAGGGCCGGGATCCAGCCGGGGTCGGTGCGCAGGGCGTCGACGAGTTCGGCTTCGGCGCCGGTGTCGAAGGCCGCGGCCACGATGTCGTGGACGGCGTCGTGGTCGGCGGGGTTCTCGGCACGGATCGTCCAGGTGGGGGTGCGCACAAGGACCGCACGCTACCCGACCCGATGGCGAACCTCCAGCTATTCGAGTGTGTGGTCAGTGGTTTGCGTGGCGTCCGCGCACCGGCAGGACCAGTTGCGCGCCGGTGGTCGGGTGGTCGAACACGTCGACCGGGTGCTGGTAGACGCGGGTGAGCAGCTCGGCGGTCAGGACCGCGCGGGGTGGGCCGTCGGCGGCGACGCGCCCGTCCTGCAGGACCGCGACGCGGTCGGCGTAGGCGGCGGCGACCCCGAGGTCGTGCAGGACCACCACGACCGCGGCGCCGGCGGTGGCGCGTTCGCGGGCCAGGCGCAGGACCTGTTCCTGGTGTCCGAGGTCCAGGGCGGCGGTGGGTTCGTCCAGTAGCAGGGTGGCGGTGTCCTGGGCCAGGACGCGGGCCAGGGCCACGCGGGCGCGTTCGCCGCCGGACAGGGCCGGGAAGGTGCGCCCGGCCAGGTGCTGCACGTCGGTGGCGGCCAGGGCGGCGGCGATGCGGACCTCGTCCTCGTGTTGACGCGGGGTGCGGGTCCAGGGGGCGCGGCCCATGGCGACGACTTCGCGTGCGGTGAAGGGGAATCCGACGGTGTGGTTCTGGGGCAGGACCGCGCGCCGGCGGGCCATGTCGATCGGGGCCCAGTGCGAGAGGGGTTTTCCGTCGAGGGTGACGGTGCCGGCGCTGGGTTCGAGTTCGCCGGCCAGGGCGGCGAGCAGGGTGGATTTGCCGGCGCCGTTGGGTCCGACGAGGGCGACGATCTGTCCGGCGATGACGTCGAAGTCGACCCCGGACAACACTTTCCGGCCGCCGCCGCGTTCGAGGTCGACTCCGCGCGCGGACAGGGTGATCGCGCCGGGCGCGGGGGTGTGGGGTAGGTCGTGCTGCCGGGTGAACAGGGCGGTGAGTTTGTTGGTGGTGGTCATGCCCAGCCTCCCGCGCGGGCGCGGGTGCGCCGTAGCAGCCAGAAGAAGAACGGTCCGCCGACCAGGGAGGTGAGCATGCCCAGGGGCAGGTCGGCGTTGTGGACCAGGGAGCGGGCGCCGATGTCGGCCGCGACGAGCACGACCGCGCCCAGGATCGCCGAGAGCGGGATAAGCACGCGGTGCGCGGGTCCGACGAGCATGCGCACCAGGTGCGGGACGATCAGGCCGACGAACAGGATGATGCCGGTGAACGCGACGCCGGCGGTGGCCAGGATGGCGACCACGACGATGACGTTGCGGCGCAGGCGTTCCACGTCCACGCCCAGGTGCGCGGCTGCGGATTCCCCGAGCGCGAGCAGGTCCAGGCGCGCGGCCATGACGATCGCGGCCAGGACCCCGGCGGCGGTCAGGGGCGCGACGATCGCGACCGAGGACCAGGTGGAGCCGTTGAGGCTGCCCAGTTGCCAGAACACGATCTGATCGCGGGCGGCGGGGGAGGCGGTGAACAGCAGGAACGAGATGAGTCCGCCGGCGAAGGCGTTGATGGCCACGCCGGTCAGCACCAGGGTGACCACTTCGGTGCGCCCGTTCGAGCGTGAGAGCGCGTACACCAGGAACGTGGTGATCAAGCCGGCGACGAACGCGCCCGCGGCCACGGACCAGGACGCGACGAACGCGCCGCCGACGACGATGACGGTGCCCGCGCCCACGGCCGCCCCGGCCGAGACGCCGATGACGCCGGGTTCGGCCAGGGGGTTGGCGAACACGCCCTGCAGCAGGGCGCCCGCGGTGGCCAGGGCCGCGCCCACGAGCACGGCCATGACCACGCGCGGGAACCGCACCTCCCACAGGGTCAGATCTCCCGCGGGGTGCGCGGGCATGGGCCCGAAGTCCAGGCCCATGCGGTGGAACAGGCTGCCCGCGACCTCGGCGGGGGTGGTGGGCACCTGCCCGACCGCGGCCGAGATCAGCGCCAGCACGAGGAGGGCCAGGACGGCGGCGGTGAAGATGAGCGTGGTCCGCGACCACGATCCGCGCCGCGCGGGCGTGGCTCGTGGGGTGTTCGTCGAATTCGTGTGCGGTGCCGGGGTTTTCGTGAGATCCGGCACGGGCGGTACTGCGGGCCGATCCGGGGGGTCGTGGGGGGTCATGCGGTCTTTTCGCCGTAGACGGCCTGGGCCAGGGCCTGCACGACGCGGCCGGTGTTGGGGCCGAAGGACAGCAGGACCACGTCGGACATGTCGACCACGCGTTTGTTCTTGCCGGCGGGGGTCTGGGCGACGCCGGGGATCTTGGCCAGCCCGTCCACGCCGCCGACCGAGGACAGGCCGTCGCTCATCACCAGCAGGACGTCGGGGGCGGCGGCGATGAGGGCTTCGCTGGTGATGGCGATGAACGGCTCGCTGACCCCCGACGCGGTGCCGGCGTCGACGCCGCCGACGGCGGTGATGAGCGAGTCCGCGCCCGAGCCGGGGCCCGCGATCATGGCGATGGCGGTCGAGCGCAGGTACAGGAACGCGATGCGCGGTTTCGGGTCGCGGACCGGGACCGCGGCGGTGGCGGCGTCGATCTCGGCGCGGGTGCGCTGGCCCAGGGTCCTGCCCGCCTCGGGGACGCCCAGGGCGGCGGCGACGGCTTCGATCTGCGGGACGACCCCGTCCATGGTGCGCTGGGGGTCGAAATAGACCACGGTGATGCCCAGAGCTTTGAGCTGGTCGCGCATGACCGGGGTGGCGCTGGTGGTGTCGGTCAGGAACACCGAGGGGCGCAGCGCGGCAATGGCTTCCACGTTCAGGGTGCCCGATCCGGCGGTGACGTTGGGCAGGTCCTTGACCGCGGGGAAGGCCGCGGAGGTGGAGCGGCCCACGAGGTTGGGTCCGAGTCCGAGCGCGACGACGGTCTGGGCGAGGGTGCCGTAGCGGTCGGCGGCGATGATGCGGTCGGCGGCGGTGACGGTGACCTCGCTGCCGTCGAACGAGCGCACGGTCACCGGCAGGACCGGGACCGGGGCGGGTGCGAGCGGGACGGGGTCCAGGTCGGTCAGGGTCGCGGTGGCCGGGCCGGTCGGGCCGGTGGCGGAGGTGCTGTCGCCGGTGCCGCAGGCGGTGGCGCCGATCAGCAGACCGGCGCCCAGCAGCACCGACACCGTTCGCAGGAGCACGGCCGGGCGACGCTTCACGGAAGACCTCATGCAGGTAAGGCTAACCACGGGTCATTCGGTGCGTGCACTGACGTCTCCGAGTGCGGCCGCGATGGCGCGCGGCAGCTCCAGCGTCTCGGCAGCAATCACGCCGGTGAGCTGGCCGATGTCGCGGGCGCCCACGATGAGCGAGGTCACCCCGGGCTGGTCTCGCACCCAGGCCAGGGCCACGGCCAGGGGTGAGGTGCCCAGTCCGTCGGCGGCGGTGACGACCGCGTCGACCACGCGTACGGCCAAATCGTCCAGGCGCGCGGTGATCTCGGCGGCGGTGGCCTCGTCGGCCCCGCGCGAGTCCGCGGGCACCCCGTCGCGGTATTTGCCGGTCAGGATGCCCCCGGCCAGGGGTGCGGTGGCGATGACGCCGATGCCGTGATGCTGTGCGGCGGGCACGAATTCGTGTTCGACTCCGCGCGCGAGCAGCGAGTACGGGTGCTGGGCGGCGGTCAGGGGCGCGGTGGCCGCCAGGGTCGCCAGTTGCCAGCCGTCGTAGCCGCGCGCTCCGGCATAGCGCACGCGCCCGGTGCGCACCGCGTATTCGAGTGTGGCCGAGACCTCTTCGAGGGGGGTGTGCGGGTCCCAGGCGGCCACGGTCCACAGGTCCAGGTGGTCGACCCCGAGCAGGGTCAGGGTGCGGTCGAGCTGGCGCATCATGGTGCGCCGGGAGGCGTCCACGCGCCAGCGAGTCGGGGCGGGCGCGGGTCCGGCGGCGGGGTTCACCCGCACCGGCACCTGGCCGGAGCAAACACTGAGCACCAGATCGTCGCGCCCGATTTCCTTGACCAGCGGGCCCAGGATCTGTTCGGCGGCGCCGTCACCGTAGGCGGGCGAGCAGTCCACGAGGGTGCCCCCGGCCTCGGCGAACGCCATCAATTGCGCGCCGGCGTCCTCGGCGTCGGTCTCGCGGCCCCAGGTGTGGGTGGCCAGCCCGATCCGGGAGACTCGAAGTCCGCTGCGTCCCAGCGTGCGCTGTTCCATCACCGCGCTTGCTCTTTCATCACGGCACCCAGCCTAAGGGCACGGGTCCGCTGTTCCGGGGTATGCCTCGCGGCGACCGTAAATGCCTGCGCGTCTTGGACAATCGCCCGGCACCGCGGGTGGTGCTCGCGCGCGGGCCGATACCGCGCGCGCGGTACCCGGGGACGCACCGCTGTCGGGGATTCGGCCCTGCCCTGTAGGGTCGCTGCGGTGTTCGGCGGTCGATACCGCCGCAGGTGGGCGAATTGTCCACCGGCAGCCGACGATTCGGGATGGGAGGTCGTGTGGTCGTCGAGTCGATGACATGGATACAGGCCCTGGTGTTGGGCGCGGTGCAGGGGCTCACGGAGTTTCTGCCGATCTCGTCCTCGGCGCACATGCGCATCGTGTCGGCGGTGTTCTTCGGCGACGACGCCGGCGCCTCGTTCACCGCGGTCACCCAGCTGGGCACCGAGCTGGCGGTGCTGGTGTATTTCGCCAAGGACATCTGGCGGATCCTGGTGGCCTGGTTCAGCACGCTGTACATGCAGGTCACCGGTACCCGGCCCGCGCCGCTGCCCGCTTCGGAGCAGCTGACCGCGCAGTTGCCGATGTACACCGACGGCACCCTGGACTACGACGCGGAGTACGAGCTCGATCCCGATGCCCAGCGCGAGCTGGACTATCGCATCGGCTGGTATGTGATCATCGCCACCATCCCGATCGGGGTGCTGGGGTTCCTGTTCAAGGACGAGATCCGTACCGGCGCACGCAATCTGTGGTTGATCTCGGTGAACCTGATCCTGTTCGCGCTGGTGATCGCCGCCGGTGAGTACTACGGGCGCAAGGTCCGCCCGATCGAACAGCTCACCACCCGCGACGGCCTGGTGATGGGTTTCGCGCAGTGCCTGGCGCTGATCCCGGGCGTGTCCCGCTCGGGCGCGACCTCGACCGCGGGGTTGTTCCTGGGGCTCAAGCGCGAGGCGGCGGTGCGGTTCTCGTTCCTGCTGGCCATTCCCGCGGTGGTGGCCTCGGGGTTGTTCAGTCTCCCCGATGCTTTCGAACCCGCCGGTGAGGGCCTCAACGCCTCGGGCGCGCAGATCCTGGTGGCCACGGTGGTGGCGTTCGCGCTGGGCTATGCCTCGGTGGCGTGGTTGCTCAAGTTCGTGTCCAAGCATTCGCTGGACTGGTTCGTGGGCTATCGCATCGTGCTGGGCCTGGTGGTGATGGCGCTGCTGGCGACCGGCGTCGTGCAGGCGACCTAGTCGGTAGGCTGTCCCGGTGACGGTGATCCTGTTGCGGCACGGCGTCTCCACGTCGAACACTGCCCACACTTTGGCTGGTCGGAGCGCCGGTGTCGATCTCACCGATCGAGGTCGTGAACAAGCGCAGAATCTGGTGCAACGGCTCGGGGCCCTGCCGATCGAGCACATCGTGTCCTCTCCGCTCTTACGCTGTCAGCGAACGGTGACCCCGCTGGCGGACAAGCTCGGGCTCGAGGCCGAACCCGATGAGCGGTTGCTCGAGGTCGATTACGGCGACTGGACGGGCCGCCCGTTGAGTGAGCTGGTGAGCGAGCCGCTGTGGAAGGTGGTGCAGCGTCATGCCTCGGCGGCGGTGTTCCCCTCGGGAGAAGGCTTGGCGCAGGTGCAGTTCCGTGCGGTCGCGGCAATCCGCGAGCGTGATCGGGTCTTCGCCGAGAAGCACGGTGGTGACGTGCTGTGGGTGGCGTGCACGCACGGCGATGTCATCAAGTCGGTGCTGGCCGACGCGTTCGGCATTCACCTGGACGGATTCCAGCGCATCGTGGTCGAACCGGCGTCGGTCAGCGTGGTCCGCTACAGTCCAACCGCTCCGTACGTGTGGCGGGTGAACGATACCGGCGCGGATCTGTCCAGCTTGGCGGCGATTTCGCCGCAAACCGGTCGCGAATCGCGATCGGGGCCGGTGCCCGGAGGTGAAACGGGTACCACCGGTAGTACGGGTAATGGGGATGCCGAGCACCCCGATTCTTAAGGTGAACAGCTGTCAGGAGGTGCCATGGGCCGAGCTATCCATATTTTCCGCACCCCCGATCGTTTCATCGCCGGCACCGTCGGCGAGCCGGGCGACCGCGCCTTCTACCTGCAGGCCGTGCAGGAGCCGCGCGTGGTCAGCGTGTTGCTGGAGAAGCAGCAGGTGAAGGTTCTGGCCGATCGGATGGGGTTGCTGCTGGACGAGGTGCAGCGCCGTTTCGGCACGCCGGTGCCGCCCCAGCCCTCGGATGTGGCCGATGTCGCCCCGCTGGTGACCCCGATCGAATCCGAATTCCGGGTCGGCACCATGGGTTTGGGCTGGGACGCGGACGCGGGCGCGGTGGTGGTGGAGTTACTGGCGATCACCGAGACCGAGGTCGACGAGTCGGTGGTCCTCGATGACACCGAGGAGGGCCCGGACGCGGTGCGGGTGTTCCTGACCCCGATCCAGGCGCGGGAGTTCGCGTTGCGTTCGACGCGGGTGATCGCGGCCGGGCGCAAACCGTGCCCGCTGTGCGGGGAGCCGCTCTCAGCGCAGGGGCACATGTGTGTGCGCACGAACGGGTACAAGCGCGGTGACATCTTCGGCGCGAGCGACGACGAGGCCGAGGACTGAGATGAGTTCGGATCCGCTGTACACCGCGGACCTGTCGGTGATCGGGCAGGTGACCACGGCCTCGAACGTGACCCTGGTGTGCGCGGCCGGGGACCTGCGGGTGGTGTACAAGCCCGAGCGCGGGGAGCGCCCGCTGTGGGATTTCCCGGACGGCACCCTGGCCGGGCGCGAGGTGGCCTCGTATCTGGTCTCCGACGCGCTGGGCTGGGGGGTGATCCCGGAAACGATCCTGCGCGAGGGGCCGTTGGGTCCGGGGATGGTGCAGCGCTGGATCGAGGTGATCGAGGAGCCCGAGCGCACCGATCTGGTGGATCTGTGCCCGGTGGGCGCGGTGCCGGCGGGGTATCGGGAGGTGTTGCGGGCGCTGGATCCGGGTGGGCGCCCGGTGTCGCTGATCCATTCGGTGGACGAGCGCCTGTATCGGATGGCGGTGCTCGATGTGCTGATCAACAACGCCGACCGTAAGGGCGGGCACGCGCTCGAGGGCCGCGACGGGCGCGTGTACGGGGTCGATCACGGGATCTGCCTGCACGCCGAACCCAAGTTGCGCACGGTGCTGTGGGGGTGGGCGGGGGAGCCGGTGGCCGATGAGTTGCTCACCGACATCACGGTTTTGGTGAAGGCGCTCTCGGGTGAGCTGGGTGGGCGGTTGAGCGAGCACATCACCGATGCCGAGATCGAGGCGCTCGAGGCGCGCGGGCGGGCGTTGCTGGAGAATCCGGTGATGCCGTTGCCGGCCTCGCAGCGCCCGATTCCGTGGCCGGCGTTCTGATCCTGTCGTCACGGTGACCGGGTCCGCGAGCGGGCGTGCGGGCGGTGGGATCGGAAAAACGTTGTAAGCATCATGATTTCAAGCATTGACGTGTGTGTACCGGGCAATAAGGTGCTGGTCGGGGTGGCCTTACCCGCCGATAGCGGGGCGGGTGTGCGCGGGGGCGGGCGGGTCGCGTACCGGGGGCACCGTTAACCTGAAATCCATGCAGTCCTGGTCCGATATCGCTGTCCCGACCGTCCCCGGATCCGGACCGCCGTTGCGGTTGTTCGACACCGCCGACCGGCAGGTCCGCCCGGTCACCCCGGGCAAGACCGCCACCATGTACGTGTGCGGCATCACCCCCTATGACGCCACCCATCTCGGGCACGCGGCCACCTATCTGGCCTTCGATCTGGTCAACCGGTTGTGGCGCGATGCCGGGCACGAGGTGCACTACGTGCAGAACGTGACCGATGTGGACGATCCGCTGTTCGAGCGGGCCGCGCGGGACGGGATCGACTGGCGGGATCTGGGCGCGCGTGAGGTGGAGCTGTTCCGGGAGGACATGAGTGCGCTGCGGGTGGTGCCGCCCGCGCACTACGTGGGTGCGATCGAGTCGGTGCAGGAGGTCGTGGAGCTGGTCGACAAGCTGCTGGCCTCGGGTGCGGCGTACGTGGTCGACGACCCGGAGTTCCCGGACATCTATTTCCGGCACGACGCGACCGAGCAGTTCGGCTACGAGTCGGGCTATGACCGGGCGACCATGGATCGGTTGTTCGCCGAACGCGGCGGTGATCCCGAGCGCGCGGGCAAGCGCGATCCGATCGACGCGCTGCTGTGGCGGGCCGCGCGCGAGGGTGAGCCGTCGTGGCCGGCGCCGTTCGGTGCGGGCCGCCCGGGCTGGCATATCGAGTGCGCGGCGATCGCGTTGAATCGCATCGGCACCGAGTTCGACATCCAGGGCGGGGGCAGCGATCTGATCTACCCGCATCACGAGTACTCCTCCGCGCACGCCGAGGCGCTGGTCAAGGGTCGCCGGTTCGCCCGCCATTACGTGCACGCGGGGCTGATCGGCTATCAGGGCGAGAAGATGTCCAAGTCGCGCGGCAATCTGGTGTTCGTGTCGAAGTTGCGCCGGGCGGGCACCGATCCGGGTGCGATCCGGCTGGGGTTGTTCGCGGGTCACTACCGTCAGGATCGCGAGTGGACCGATGCGACCCTGGCCGAGGCGCTGGCCCGCCTGGACCGCTATCGCGCCGCGGTCGCCCTGGCGTCGGGCCCGTCCGCCCACGACACCGTCGCCCGGGTGCGCCAGCATCTGGCCGATGATCTGGATACACCCAAAGCCCTGGCGGCCCTGGACAATTGGGTAAACCAGGCACTGACCTACGGTGGCCCCGACGCCGAGGCTCCGGCGCTGATCCGCGATACGGTCGATGCCCTGCTGGGTGTTCGCCTCTGAATCGGTTCCGGTAACCGGCATTGCGCGTCGGCCCGCTCGCACCAGCACGGTGCGGGCGGGCCGAGGTCGTTGCGCGCCAGGCTCGTACGGACGCTCGATCCGCGTGATCGGCGTGCCGCGGCGGACGGGTTGTCATAGCCCAGCCGGGCGATGCGTTCGGCGCGGGCTCGTGACCCGGGAATCGCGGTCGGCGAGTGCGTCGCGGTGAGCCGGACCCTCGCGTGGTGTCGTGGGCCGGTGGCGTCGCGGAATACGGTGCCCGGATAGCGGCGTCGGTCGTCGAAATCCGAACGCGTCGGCGCGGTCTCGCGCCTTGCCCCGCGGTGGCGCACAGCGCGCGGGTCGCGTCACCGGCCGGGTGGCGGTGTCGATGCCGGCGGTGTGCGGGTGGTCGGTCGATCCGGGGCCGATGCCCGCCGGTTCGGTCGCCGATCTCACCATGTGGGCGGCGGGTCCCGTTCGGTCTTCCGGACGGCCACTCGGGGGCGATACGGTGAGGCTTTCACTCTCTCACCCTCAATGAGGAGGTTCGACGGTGACCGAGGTTCCCGGGTTCGGACGGTTGCGCACGGTGCTGGCGCAGGGTCGTGTGGTGCGCAAGCAGATTCGAGCCGGGGGTGATCTGCTGGGGGCGGTGCGCCGTGATCCGCGGATCGTGCGGGATCTGGTGGCCGGGCTGACCGGGCGCGAGAGCGCGCCGGCCCCGGTGACCGAGCTCGGGGACCATGTGCCGCCGGCGGGGCTGGGCGAGTTCACCCGGACCGCGCACGCCGCCCAGGCTCTCGAGGTCGACCCGGGCGTGGCGGCGCGCTATCTGCTGGGGCTGCAGCACATTCCGGACTGGTTCACCTTCCACGCGGGCTGGCGTGGGGAGGCGCCCGGGCCCGCCGAGACCGGGGCCGAGTTCGTCCAGGTCGCCAAATTCATGGGCATTCCGGCCGATCTGCGCTGGACGGTCGCCGCGGTCTCCGACACCGGGCTCGAGCTGCGCGGCACCGGCCCGCAGGGGTTGAGCCTGGCGCTGTGGACCTCGGTGGTGCCCGAGGGCACGGGGTCGATGGTGTATCTCGATGCCGGGCTCGCGGGGCCGCCGATCGAGGGCCCGCTCGGGGGGACGGTGGCGCGCAGTCTCGGTGAGGCACTGACCGATTCGCTGGCCGCGCTGCCCGCGGTGCTGGCGTCCGCGCCGGCCGAGCCGGTGCGTGCCGCGCGCAAGGCGGTGCGGCATCGGGCCTCGGGCGTGGTGCTCGCGCCCACGACGCCGGTGCTGGTGGGTGTGGGTCAGGTGGTGACCCGCACCCCGGAGGCGGACTATCCCGATCCGTCGGCGCTGGCGGTGCGCGCGCTGCGGGCCGCGGCGCAGGACACCGGCGCCGGGGTGGAGTTGCTGGGGCGTGCGGACGCGGTGTTCACCGTGTCCCCGACCTCGTGGCAGTACCGGGATCTGGGCGCGCTGGTGGCGCGCGGGGTCGGTGCGGGCGCGGTGGATACGGTTCAGTCGAGCCCGTTCGGCGGGGACGGCGGCCAGTTGGTGATCAACGAGGCCGCGGCCGCCATCGCCGCCGGGGACTACGAGATCGTCCTGGTGACCGGCGCCGAGGCCGGGGCGACCGCGGCCGCGGCCCAGCGCGCCGGGATCGATCCGGGCTGGCCGGTGCAGGAGTCGAGTGTGCGGCCCACGCGCACGGTCGGTATCGACAAGCCCGCCAACAATGCCGCCGAGACCAGCGCGGGCCTGCTGGCCCCGATCAACATGTACGCCCTGATCGAGTCCGCGAACCGGCATCGCCTGGGCCGCTCGATCGGCGAGCACGCGCGCGCGGTGGCCGAGTTGTGGTCGCGGTTCTCGGGTGTGGCCGCGGCCAATCCGTACGCGTGGGCGCCGCGCGAGGTCTCCGCCGAGGAGATCGCGACGGCCTCGGAGGCCAATCGGATGATCTCGTCGCCGTACACCAAGCTCGAATGCGCGAATCTGACCGTCGACATGGCCAGCGGCATCATCGTGACCAGCGCGGCCGCGGCCGAGGCGGCCGGGATCGCGCAGGACAAGTGGGTGTTCCTGCACGCGGGCGCCTCCGGCAGCGACGACTGGTTCGTCAGCGAGCGCACCGAGCTGGCGGCCTCGCCCGCGATCGCGGCCCTGGGGTCGGCGGCGCTCTCGCATGCCGGGATCGGCGCGGACGAGCTCACGCACGTGGATCTGTACGCGTGTTTCCCGGTGGCGGTGCAGATCGCCGCGCGCGAGCTGGGCTTGCCCGCCGATGATCCGAAGCGCCCGCTGTCGGTGACCGGCGGGCTGACCTTCGGCGGCGGCCCGGGCAACAACTACGGCGGGCACGCGGTGGCGACCCTGGTGCAGCGTCTGCGCGCCGAGCCCGCCGCCTACGGGCTGGCGACCTCGCTGGGCTGGTATCTGACCAAACACGCGCTCGGGGTGTATTCGGCGACCCCGCCCGCCCGCGCCTACGAGCATCTGACCCCGGTGATCGAGCATCCGCCCACACGCCGAGCCCGCACCGGCTACCAGGGCCCGGCCGTGGTGGAGGCCTACACCCTGCCCTATGACCGTGACGGGGAGCCCGAGGCGGCGATCGTGAGCCTGCTGACCGCGGCCGGTGAGCGAATCCTGTTGCGCACCACCGATTCCGGCACCGTGACCGCGCTGGCCGACTCGGATTGGCTGGGTCTGCCGGTCACCGTCGAGGGCGAGGCCCTGCGTGCGGAGGGCACCGAGCGGGTCGCGCTGCCCGCGCCGCCGCCGGCGCCGGTGCTGATCGAACGCCGCGGCCACATCATGATCATCACGATCAATCGCCCGCACGCGCGCAACGCCATCGACCTGGCCACCGCGCGCGGGATCGAACGCGCCATCGACGCCTACGAGGCCGATCCCGGGTCCCGCATCGCCATCCTGACCGGCGCGGGCGGCTATTTCAGCGCGGGGATGGATCTCAAGGCGGCCGCGCGCGGGGAGGTGCCGATCACCGAGAAGCGCGGCATCCTGGGCCTGGTCGCGCATCCCCCGCGCAAACCGTTGATCGCAGCGGTGGAGGGCCCGGCGCTGGCCGGGGGCTGTGAGTTGGCGCTGACCGCGGATCTGATCGTGGCGGCCGCGGATTCGGTGTTCGGGATCCCGGAGGTCAAGCGCGGTCTGGTCGCGGTCGGGGGCGGGGTGCTGCGCCTGGCACAGCGCCTGCCGCGCGCGATCGCGATGGAGCTGACCCTGACCGGTGATCCGATCACCGCCACGCGCGCGGCCGATCTCGGGTTGATCAATCAGGTCGCCGAACCCGGTCGGGCGCTCGAGGCGGCCCTGGCGCTGGCCGAGCGGGTGGCGGTGAACGCGCCGTTGAGCATCGACGCGGGCAAGCAGATCATCGACCAGAGCCCGGACTGGTCGGTCGAGGAGGCGTTCGCCGAACAGGGGCGGATGGCCGCGGCGGCACTGTCCTCGGAGGACGCGGGTGAGGGGATGCGCGCGTTCGTGGAGAAGCGCCCGCCGGTGTGGCGCGGCCGCTGAGAGGTACGCCGGCCTCGAAACCGCCGACGCGGCAGGCGATGTGGTGCACACTCTCGGTGTCGCGTATCGCCCCAGGCCGGTACGCGCCCGAGTAGGAAGAACGATTGTCGATGAGCTCCGCGATTCCCGGGGAATCCACCCTCAAACTGCACCGTGACGGCCTGGCGCTGACCGCCCGCCATGCCGGTCCCGCCGAGGCGCCGCTGGTGGTGCTGTTGCACGGTTTCCCCGACACCCCGCACACCTGGGACGGGCTCATCCCGCACCTGCTCGAGGCCGGCTATCAGGTCCTGGCGCCGTGGTTGCGCGGCTACACCCCCGGCTCGGCCGCGCGCCGCGCCCGCTACGACCTGCTCGCGGTGGCCGAGGACATCGCCGCGTGGCGGCACGCCCTGGGTGATCCGCCCACCCATCTCATCGGGCACGACTGGGGCGCGTTCGCGACCTTGATGCTGGCCAAAGGTGAACCCGCGCACTGGCTCTCGGTGACACTGCTGGCGATCCCGCCGTTCGGCGGCGGGTTCGCCCCCGCCATCGCCCGCTATCTGCCCGCCCAGACCCGCATGTCCGCCTACATCGCCCTCATGCAGTCGGGTGCGTCACCGCGCCTGCTCACCCGCGCCGACGCCGCCCTGGTGCGCCGCCTGTGGCGGCGCTGGTCCCCGGGCTGGTCGTTCACCGACGCCGAGTTCGCCCCCACCGCACGGGTTTTCACCGACCCCGCCCTGGCCTACGCGACCACCCGCTACTACCGCTCCCTGTTCCGGTTCCACCGCGCCCCCACCCGCGCGTTCCACCGCCGCCTGATGGCCGCCCCCGCCCCGCTCCCGACCCTGGTCCTGTCGGGCCTGCGCGACGGCTGCCTGTCCCCGGGCCTGGTCCGGGTCCTGAGCGCCCACGCCGGCGCCGACCTGGTCCAGCTCCCGGACTGCGGCCACTTCCTGCAGGCCGAGCAACCCGCCGAGGTGGCCGCCCACCTGCTACCCCACCTGAACGCCCATTCACCCGGGCGATAGACCCACGCACGCTGGAACTCCCGGCCGCACCGGAACCCGACGCTCGCGCAGGCTCGGGTGCTCAGGCCGGTTCGGACGGTGTCGGCGCAGGACCGCGAGAAACCACCGGATGAGCGCGAACCGATCAACCGCGACCGACAGCGCGCCCGCGCCGCCCTATCGGCATCCTCACCGGGGATAGCAACCGACCCGGCCGCGAGCGGTGTCCCAAGCGCGGGGAACCATCGGCCGCCGGCATCGAGTACGCACGGCCCGTGACTGCTCGGGTGGGCGAGTTGAAGTGTTTCCCGCGCCGGACACTTGGACGAACGGGCGAACGAGCCGCGGCGAGTGTGTCCTGCTCCGGTTGCGGGCACTCGAGTAGTTTCGCGGTGGGCGGGCGGGCCGAGGGTGGGCAGGATCGCAGCCATGAGCGATGAATCGGGTACGGCGGGAACGGTTTCGGACCGGGTGGGGGCGCGGCGGGTGTGGGATCTGGTAGCGGGGTGGTGTTTGCTGGCGGTGGCGGCGATGCTGGCGGTGGGGACCGGGGTGATCACGGTCTTTTTCTCGATCGCGGACGCGGACTGTGAGTTTCGGGCGATCGAGTGCCGGCCCGAGTTCATCGGGTGGGCCATGGGTGTGTCGTGGGGCGGGGCCGTGGTGGGGGTGTTCGGGGCGTTGGTGATGGTGATCGCGGGGACGGTGCGCGAGCGGGTGGTGTGGTTCTGGCCGGTGCTGGGGATGGTGGTGATCGCGGCGGGATTCGGGCTCGGGGCGGTGCTGATCGAGCAGGTCGTACCGAAGTAGCGGGTCGCCGGTGGCAGCCTCGTAGGGCTCGAGCGGGGCCACCGCTACCGGACAGGGAGCGCCGGTGGCGGGGAAAAGCGGTTACCGGGAGGTGGACTCATCGTCCCCGAGGAAGTTCGACTCGGGTTGCGCGCCTCGGCCGCTTCCCGCGTGCGGCGGGCATTGACTTCGTCTGCCGCACAGGGGGTTCGGTGCCCGGGTCAGGGCAGGGCCAGGGCGGTGAGGGCGTCGGCGAACATGACGCTCTTGATCGCGGTCAGGGTGCCCTGGTCCTTGGCGCCCAGGGGGGTGAGCAGGTCCAGGGCCGTGGGGGTGAGGGCGTCGAGGTCGGCGACGGCGTCGACGATGTCCAGGGTCAGGGCCTGGGGTGCGGGGAAGCGGTGGGCGGTGGTCATCGAGGCGATGGCCGCGCGGGGGGTGAGTTTGGCTTGGATGAGCGCGGCCATGCCCTTGGTGAAGGGGATGCGGATGTCGGCTTCGGGGAAGCAGAAGAAGCCGCGGTCCGCGCGCATGACGCGGTAGTCGTGGGCGATGGCGAGCATGGCGCCGGCGCCGAAGGCGTGCCCGGGCAGGGCCGCGGCGGTGGGCAGGGGGAAGGCGAGTACGCGCGCGAACAGCGCGTGGACGCGGGCGACGTACCACTGGGCGCGGTCGCCGTTGGCTGCGAGCCAGTCCAGGTCCAGGCCGTTGGAGTAGAACTTGCCGCTCGCGGTGGTGATCAGCGCGTGCGCGCCCTCGTTCACGACGGTGTCCAGGGCAGTCTCGACGGCGGTGAGCCAGTCGGGGGTGAAGCGGTTCTCCCCGTCGCCGAGGTCCAGGACGGCGATCTTGTCGTGGTGGGTGAGGGTCGGGCTCATGGCGTGTCCTTCGATCGGTGTGTTCAGCGGGGTGTTCGGGGTGCGGGTCCCACGGCCAGGACCGCGCGCACCGCGGCTCGTAGCTGGGTGCGCGCGACGGGGTCGGCGAGCCGGTCGCGGTCGAGCAGGATCGCGGTCGGCAGGTCGACCAGGCAGATGGTCAGGGTGTCCACCGCGCGTGCGTCCCTCCGTCCCCACAGCGCGTGCGCGAGCTCTTTCATCAGCTCGATGAGCCGGCGGTCCAGTGCGGTGAGTTCGGCGGTGAGGTGGTCGGGCAGTGGGTCGGTGAGCAGGTCGTCGCGGCGCAGGGTGAGCAGCAGCCGGGAGGAGGCGGGGAATCGTTCGGCGAAGACCGCGGGGGCGTCGGCGGCGGCCACGACCGCGTCGGTGTCGTCGCCGCGGTGCGCGTCCACGAGTTCGCGTTGCACGCTCAGGAAGCGTTCGGCTGCCCGGATCCAGGTGCGCGCGCACAGCTCGGCGCGGGAGGAGAACGTGTGGTAGAGCGCGCCGTTGGACATGCCCGTGGCCGCGGCGACCGCGCGGATGGTGACCGCGGCGGGTCCGGTGGCCGCGACCAGGGTTTCGGCGGCGTCCAGGACGGTGTCGGGGTCGTAGGTGCGGGGGCGGGGCATGCCACGAACCATAACAGAGCAAGTGCTCTGTTATGGGTGTGAGGTGGGTCTCGCTAGAGCTCCGGCACGGCGGCCGGCTCGTGCACGCCCTCGGACAGCACGGGGGAGTACATGCGCTCGATCGCACCGGCGTACTTGTCCGCGATCGGGCCGCGCCGCAACTTCATCGTCAGGGTGATCTCGTCCCCGCCCGGCTCCCAGAACACCGGCAGGATCGTGAACCGCTTGACCTGCTCCACTCGCGACAGGCGCGCGTTACCCGCGGCGATCCCGGCCGCGATCTGCTCGATCACCCCCTTGTCCACCGCGAGCGCGCCCGCCGAGGCATCGGGCAGATCATGGTGTGCGGCATAGGGTTGCGCGGATTCGGCGTCCAGCACCACCAGCGCGGTGTTGTAGGCGCGCGCGTCCCCGATCGTGGCCAGCGCGCCGATCAGCGGGGTACTGGCCTTGAGGGTGTTCTCGATCGTGGCCGGGGACATGTTCTTGCCCGCGGCGTTGATGATCAACTCCTTCTTGCGGTCCACCACCCGCAGATACCCGTCGGCGTCCTCGGTGATGATGTCCCCGGTGTGCAGCCACCCCTCGGAGTCCACCGCCTCGGCGGTCTTGCCGGGCTCCTTGCGATAGGCCCGCATCAGCAGCGGCCCGCGCACCAGGAACTCCCCGTCCGCCGCGATCCGCGACTCGAGCCCGGGCAACAGGGTGCCCACGGTGCCCAGGCGCGCGAGCTCCGGTGGGCTGACACTGGCCACGCAGGTCAGCTCGGACATGCCCCACACCTCCGAGATCGGGATACCGAGCCCGAAGAAGAACCCCAGGGTCTGCGGTGGAATCGGCGCCGCCCCCGACAGCGCCCACCGCAGCCGATCCAGGCCGAGCCGCTCCCGCAGCCGCGACAGCACCAGCTCATCGGCGCGCGCCCACTCCGCGGCGTGGGCCGCGTCCGGCTCCGCCCCCGCCAAATGCGCCTCGGCCTTGCGCCCGGCCACCTCGAGCGCCCAGGTCATCGCGGCCTTGCGCGCGGGATCGGTTTCGGCGGCGACCGCGAATTCCACTCCCGCCTTGAGCTTTTCCCACACCCGCGGCACCGCTCCCCAGATGGTGGGCCGCACATCTGCCAGCGCGGCGGGCAACTGCGTGCGATCGGGCACCACGGTGATCTGGGTGCCGAAGAACTCCTGCAGATACAGCGCGGTCACCCGGTCGGCCATGTGCGCGGTCGGCAGATAGGAGGTGATCCGGTCACCGAACTCGATCGGCATGACCGAGGCGTAGGCGCGGCATTCGAACGCCAGCGCCGCGTGCGTGATCTCCACGCCCTTGGGATGACCGGTCGTGCCCGAGGTGTAGCACAGGGTCACGATGTCCTGCGGGTCCACCGCACCCCAGGTGGCCTCGAAATCGAAGTCCGAGCGCGCCAGCGAGGTCAGCTGGGCCACCGACAGCGTCCCGGGCACGGCCCGGTCCACGCACACGATCGTCTCGATCGGCACGCCCGCGGCGCGAATACGGTCCACGAATTCGGCCTCGCAGCACACGATCCGGTTCCCGGCGTTGGCGAACACGTGCCCGAGCTGTTCGGGCGAGAGCGTGTTGTACACCGAGAACGAGGTCGCGCCCGCGTGCTGGGCGCCCACCTCGAGGGGATAGAACTCGACCCGGTTGGACATCATCAACGCCACGGTGTCCCCGCGACCGATCCCCAGCGCCGCCAGCCCACCGGCCACCGCCCGCACCTGCGCCGCGTACTCACCCCAGGTCAGGGACTGCGCGCCGCCGATCGAGCGCACCGCCACCGCCCCCGGATCGATCGCCGCGGTCAGCTGGAAGGCCGCACAGGACGTATTCGCCTCGCTCATAACACTTTTCCGATCACTCACCGCCGACTTTCTCAGACGGTAAGTCCTGCACGCCCGGCCCGTGTCCGCTTCGGCGACATCGCCACCGGACCGGCACCTCGCGGAAGACACAACGACTGCACGGCATTCGCGCTCCCGGTGCGAGATGTCCACCCGCCCAGGCCCGCCGGCCCGACCCGCACCGGGCGTGCGGGAGACACCGTGCGGGTCGGGCCGCCGCATCTCCCGCACGCCCGCGCGGCGGTCGTCCGGCGCCGGCCGGACCGGTGCGCGAGGTCCCCGGGCTCCCGACCGCACCCGCCGGCGCCGCCCGACACCCGGACCTCACACACCCCACCGAAGGGGAACCTAAGTGCGGCAAGACATTTGGGGCAATACCCCGGAACCGGGGGCTGGCAGCACACCCCGCGATCGGGTGTGATCGACACGTCGCACCCGCGCGGAGGGTTGTGGCCATGTCGTGCCGGCCACCAGGGCGGGTGGGTGAGGGCTTTCAGGTCGGTGATCAGCGTGTCGATCGCCGCGCGATTGGCCTTGTCGGTCAGCTTCGTGCCCGCGGG